>NZ_JBFTZN010000054.1:0-50746 GCF_056406775.1 Allobosea sp. P1_A7 | reverse complement strand
CTGACGGACTCGGTCGCACCGGTCTGGGTCAGGTCGGCCTCGACGAAGCGGATTTCAGGGTAGCGCCCGCGCGCGAAGGCGAGCATTTCCGGCGAAATATCGACGCCGACGATGTCGTCGAAGGCCTCTTCATGCAGTTCCAGGATGCGCCCGGTCCCGCAGGCGAAATCGAGGGACCTCGACGCGCCGCGGGCCGCCAGCCCCGCAAGGATCTCCCGGAGCAACGGCGCTTCGATCTCGCGCCAGTTGATGGCGTAATAGCCCTCGGCGAAGGTCCTGACATAGCGCCGGCCATAGCCTGCACCGGTCGAGCCCACCCGGTAGGATTCGGATTGCGGGACGTTCGGCCGGCCCAGGCCTCCGCCCCCGTGCGCTCCGCCTTGGGGTTCCCACTCCCAGGTCGCGCCAACGGCCGAAGCACCGCTGTGTCCGTTCACCAGCTGCGATCTGGACCAATGCATCGGCACCGGAGGCACGGCCAGGGCCAGGCCGGGCCTGATCTGAAGGCGCAGACGCAGGAAGATGGCCAGCGCCAGGTTCAATGCGATCAATGTGGCAACCGATGCCACCGCGGCGCCGGTCAATCCCCAGAACCGGTTCGCCACAACCGTGGCCACGATGTTCGCCCCGGCGCCCACGATCAGCGTCGCGGCTGCAGCCCGCTCGTGCCCCGCCATCGTCATGAGCGACTGCTGCGAGCCGAAAGCGGCCGCTATAACCTGACCGATCAGGAGGATGCGAAGGACGGGGGCCGCGGATTCGAAATCCGGGCCGAGCCAATTCAGCAAGGGCTCGGTGAGCAGGAGCAGCGGAACCGAGATCAGGACCGCCGCCATCAATGACAGCCTGGCGGAGTGGCTCAGCAGCGCCTGAAGTTGCGGTCGATCATCCCCGCCGCCGAAACGCGAGGCCAGAGGCAGGATCGATCGGCCAAAAGCCACCAGGGGGCGCGTCGTCAGCGTCGCCATGCTGAGGGCAATGCCGAAGATACCGGCCTTGGTAATGCAACCCTCGAGGCCGAGCACGATGACACCGGCCCGGTTCAGGACGATCTCGGCGGCGACGATCATCGTAAGGGGCGCGATGGAAGAGCGCCATTCGGTGGTGGCATAATTCGCGACGGCCATGCGGACCGCCTGTGGCCGGACCTCCCGCAGGGTCGGCACGAGCACCATCGCCGCCATCGCCGACCCGACGAGCGTGGAGCCCATGACGAGCGTCGCATCGCGTGGCCAGAGATGGTACCAGGCCGTCAGGAAGATCATGCCGAGAACGAGCCCGTTCAGGACGACACGTTCGATCGTGAGGACCGACAGGGCACCGCCGTAGCTGCGCGTCACGGAGCCGCTGATCAGGAGAAGCGTGAGCAGAGGTGTCGCGGCCAGCGCCATCAGACCGGTTGAGATGACCTCCTGCCGAAATGTCCCGGGATACATGGTGATGAAGGTCGCTCCGAGCACGGCGATCGCCACCGCGGTCGCCAGCGTCCTGCGGACAGCATACTGGATCACGCCCCGGGCGAGGCTGCTCTCCTGCCGCGCGAGATAGGCTGGCAGGAGGCGCATCAGCGAAATATTGAAACCCAGCGTGGAGCTGTAGGCGACCACGCTCGCGCAGGCGAAGGCGAAGGCATAGATGCCGTAGCTATGGGCGCCGATGACCCTGGCGGCGAGAAATTCGACGAGAAAGGCGAGAAAGGCCCCGATCAGATAGGGCAGCAGCGCACGCATGCTGGGGAGCGGAATGGCCCGCTGGGGAGCGGCGACACTCCCGGCTGCCACGATCGCGCCCCGAACCGGCACAGCGGGATGAGCCGGACCGGGGCGCGTTGCTGCACGGTCGGCTGCCGCTGCCGCGGCGGATGTGCCGATCGGGGCGCGAACCGGGCGCCTCGCCAGGACCTCCTCGACGGCTGCGTCCAGCGCGCTGCCGAGCGTCGCCTCGTCGTGAAAGGTGAGCGAGATCACCGGCGTCTCGTGCTCATGCAAGAGGCCGTCGGCGCGAGCGATGACGGGCGCCGCGGCGTGGCTCATTCCGAAATCCGTTTCGGGCGTCTCCGAGGGGGCATCGATGCAGATGATCAGATCGGCCTTTGGCACCTGTTCGAGGGCTGCTTCCAGGGTAGCCGCGCTCAGGGCCCAACTATGCGTGGCGAGCAGGCAGACGGTTTGAACGAAGCCTTGTTCGAAGATCACGATCTGGTCCGACCGGGCCGCCTCCGACCAGGCATGGCTCAGGCTCGCATTATAGTTGCGCAGGACGCCGAACCAGGCCGCATTGGCCGGCGGCAGCATGGCGAGGATATCGAAGCCGGGCCAGAAACCGAGCCTGCGACTGAGCGGGAGGACCGCCGCCGCGGCCCATTTGCCAATGCCGCGGTAGACATGCCCGGTGGTTTGGCCCGGGGGGTCGCGGGCCGGATCCCCTGTCGCGGGCCAGTGGCCCTGAATGATCTCGGCAGTCTGGCCGCTCTCGCGGAGCCTCTCGCACAATTCGCTGGCAAAGCTTGCTCTGCTGGCACCGGTGGCACCGAAAAGATCAATGATCATAAGCCGATACCCTTGCATTGAGAGGCAGTGCCACTGCATTGGGGGCCGGGCGCACTCCGGCGTTTTGACACTCTGCTCCCGTGATTACCGTCGTTCGGCGGCGATGGCGGCTCCACCCTGACGAAGCAGGGAGACCGTGCAGCAGGCGACCCCACAGGTCCCACGATCGGCGTCGGTTGTTCGTCGCGCATCGGATCAACCCTGTCTTCGGCGGCCGGCTGCGGGATTGACCTCAACCGGCTACGCCTGGGGCGCGGCCAGTTCATCCTTCGAATGAACGAAGCCGGCCTCGATTGCGCCCTTGCCGGCGCCTCGGCGCAGGGGCCGGAACGGGCGGCCGGACAGCCAGGAAATGCCGGGTYATCCTTCGTTCGGAGGATGCCGAGTGCCTGCCTGGCGCGTACCAGAGACAGGCTTGGCTCGCTCGGGCGCAGCTGGCCTTTGAAACCGAAGCCCCGAGCGGGAGGAGTCCTCGTTTCTTGTGCGACCTGAACGCCGACCGTGGGCGCCTCGGCTCCAGATCCTCGCATGCGTCTCGATGACCGGATGGTCGCATGAGGCGAGAGCTCAGGCTCAGCGGCAACCGAGCCTCGGTGGGTACGCAGGATGCCGGCTCGGGCGCCCCGCCTGCCCTGTTGTCAGCAGCGTTCCAACAGCTTCCGACGCCTGGAGCGGGTGACACGCCCCCAAGCATCCGCAGGCGAGAAGCCATCGGCGATTCAGCCTGGGAGATTGCGATGCCGGTCGTTCAAATGCGTCCATTCAGCTATGATATCTGTGATCACTCAACAGCGGCCGAGGTCGAGCGTATCAAATCCGCCTATGCGAAATATGCGGAGAGGGATCGCAGAGACCCGGACAGGGAAAGACGCCCCGGACGCCTGCGCATGGTGCGCGATCGCGATGTAGCCCTGTACGGGTTGCTCGATCGGCAAGCGGCCCCTCCCCTCAAGCAATATCGTGTCCTCGACCTGGGCTGCGGGACGGGGGATCTGGTCCGCCGATTGCAGCGCTACGGTTTTCCCAACGACCGCCTGTTCGGGATCGACCTGCTTCCGGAAGCCCTCGCGACCGCCAGACGAAAATGCCCGGAGGTGTCGTTCACGGAAGCCAATGCGGAGAATGTGCCGTTTCCCGACCAGCATTTCGATTTCATCCTGGTCTTCACGGTGTTCTCCTCGATTCTGAGCCCCCTCATGGCCAGGAACGTGGCGCGCGAGATCAATCGCGTCCTGACTCCGAACGGGGTGATCATCTGGTATGACATGCGCTATCCCAATCCCTGGAACCGCAATGTCAGGGCCATGACACGGCGCCACATCCAGGACCTGTTTCCCGAGTTCGAGAGTGAACTGGCCTCGAGAACGCTGATTCCCCCCATTGCCTACCGTCTCGGCGCTCTCACCGATCCGCTCTATCCGGCGCTGACATTCTTCCCCGCCTTTCGCTCGCACTATTTCGGCATGCTGCAACGGGCGTCTGCCGCCGTGGCCGAACCTGGGGACACCGTGTCCTCGCCATTGCGCCCGACCGAACTCAAATCGCGACGGAGCGCTTCCGTCTGACGCCGATGAGCTTGTGCATGGGCTCGCGGGGAAACCGCGGGCCTCCTTGCGCTCTCCCGCCCGTCGAGGCTCAAGCTGCGTGGCGCCGGAGCTGCGCTGCCAGCCCGATCGTGGGGGCCCGGACAGAGGCAGCCATCCGAGTGAAATCCGGGATGTCGCGAGCGACAGCCTCGACGACAGGGCCGGTGATCGCGGCGACCTCCACCGCGGCCGGCAGCTCAGGTCACCCGAGCCAATGCCGATCCCCCGCCCCGACCCAGGCGCCACAGCATCACCCGAGAACGGGGGGTGCGGTTTTCGAGAAGGCCGGGGAACTCACGGAGGGTTGGATCATCGGACCGGATACGCGGATGTCCAGTCGGATGATCTAATGTGAGAGCGCCGCATAACCACGTGCTGCGGGCTCCTCCGCGACAACGCGCGATGGGCGCATCCTGGACTGCACCTCGGCGGTGATCCGATCGATCGACAGATCGCAGCTAGGGGCATCGATGCTGCTGATCCGGATCATGGGGAGCGCGCGTGCGCTGACCATGTCGGAGATCAGGTCGACATGGTCGACATGGTCCAGGCTACCTTGCAGGTCGATTTCGAGGTAGCGCTGAAGTGGACCGATCTTCTGCCAGCGATCCCGAAGGCGCTCCTCCAGAAGGGTACGTGGCGCCTCGAAGCGGATGAGCAGATCCGGCTTCGGCACGATGTCGAGCGCGCGTCCGACGGGGTCGCGGTCGGTTATGCCGCTGAGCAGGATGAGCGAGGCCACCGCCTGGACCATCCCCTGGTCGAAGATCGTGATCGCATCGGAGGCTTGTGCCGCAGTCCATTCGTGATGGAGCAAGGCCAGGTGCCAATACAGACGAATGAACCAAAGCCGATCCTTCGGCGGCAGGATCCGGAAGAGCTCGGCGACGCCAGCGGCCGGACCGGCGGACCTGAGCAGCTTGACGCTGGCCAGGCATTTGAGAATCCCGCGCCTCAGCGGATGGGCCCGCACACCGATCCGAGGGTTTACGACATAGCCGAGGCCGCGCAGATGGGCGGTCAGGGCGGAAACCATCGTCGTTTTTCCGGCCCCGGATGGCCCAAACATCTCCAGGATCATCGCGAGCCTCTCCGTCTTGCCTGGGCGCCCGGGAACCGAGCGCTGACTTCAGGGCATTTGGCTGCGCCATGGTCCCCGCGCCTGGCCATTCCCGCCCGTGCGTGCATTCCATGGATCGACGGCATTTCGCCTGCCCCTCCCCACCCAGGCCCGACGCAGATCGGCTTCGGCCCCGGACGGAATCCGGCTATCCCATTGCTGCCTGGCCTCGCCGAAGCGGCGCTTGAGGCAGCCTTGGGAAACTAGGAAGGAGCCTTGCGAACGTCATCCTCCGTTCGAAGGATGAGGCTCAAGCCCCTGCCTGCCGGGCAGGATCGAGGCGGCGCAGTCGCGGGAAACGATGCGCGAGGGTGCGCTGGTCTCCGGCGGACTGGCCTGCCGGCGGCGGTGCCGGGGCTGGGCTCCCCGCCTGGCCGGGAGGACGGCCGCGAGGCCGCCAGGATCGTCGGCCGGAACGGATCCTGTGCCGGGATTGGTGGCTGCGGCGCGACGTCGCCCCCTTACCCGGCAGGCGACCTGCGGCGTCAGGCCGCGAGACGCATCTTCTCCAGGCGCGAGAAGACCTGCGCGACATCCGCAGCGGGGGTCGGCGGCCCGAAATAATAGCCCTGCACCTCGGTGCAGCCGACCGCCATGACCGCCTCCAGCTGTTCCCGGGTTTCGACGCCCTCGGCGGTGGTCGTCATGTTCAGGCTCTGCCCGAGATGGGCGATCGAGGTGACGATGGCGCGGCAATCCTCCTGCACATGCATGTCTTTGACGAAGGACCGGTMGATCTTGATCTTGTCGAAGGGAAAGCTGCGCAGATAGCTGAGCGAGGAGAAGCCGGTGCCGAAATCGTCCATGCAGGTGCGGATGCCGAAGCGGCGCAACTGGTGCAGCACGGCGAGCGTTGCATCGCTGTCCTGAAGCAGCAYGGATTCGGTGATCTCGAGTTCGAGCCGATGAGCCGGCAGCTGGCTGCCAGCCAGCGCACTGAACACGATCTGCGCGAAGTCGTCGTTGCGGAGCTGGACGGCCGACAGATTGACCGATACCCGGGTGCCGTTCGGCCATTGCGCCGCATCGGCACAGGCGCGCCGCAGCACCCACTCACCTATCGTCACGATGAGCCCGGTCTCCTCGGCGACCGGGATGAATTCTGCCGGCGAGATCGCCCCCCGGACCGGGTGGGTCCAGCGCAGCAGCGCCTCGAAACTGACGATCTCCATCCGCTTCAGATTGACGATGGGCTGATAGTAGACCTCCAGTTCGTTTTCCTGGAGCGCCCGACGGAGCGCATCTTCCAGCGCGCGCCGCGCGTCGATCTGCTCTTCCATGGGGGCTTCATAGAAACAGTAGGTCCCCCGTCCGGTATTCTTCGCCGCATACATCGCCATGTCGGCATGGCGCAGCAGCGAATCGCAATCGCTGCCATCCTTGATGGCCATCGCGATGCCGACGCAGGTCCCGATCCTGATGTCGCGACCGGCGATGCGGAAAGGCTGCCCCATGCGTTCGACGATGCGGGTGGCGATGCGGCGAAGCTCGTCGAGATCGGGGTATCCGCGACACAGGACAGCGAATTCATCGCCGCCGAAGCGAGAGACGATATCGCTGCCGCGGACCGCCTTCTTCAATCGGACGCTGACGGATTTCAGCAATGCGTCGCCCAGTTCGTGACCGAGCGTGTCATTGACGGTCTTGAAACGATCGAGGTCGAGATAGAGCACGGCGAAACTGCCGGCCTCGCCGTGATGAAGTTCGAGCGCGCGCTCCAGATGTTCGCGAAACTGAGCGCGGTTCGGCAAATCCGTCAGCGCATCATGATGCGCCATATAGGCAATGCGCTCCTCCGAGYGCCGGCGCTCGGTCACGTCCTCATAGGTCGCAACCCAGCCGCCATCCGGCATCGGCTGCTGCGAGACGGAGCAGACCGTGCCGGCGGCCAGCTCGAACGAGAACGTCGCCGATCGCGGTCCCGACGCAATGGCCTTCTGATGGGCGAGCAGGGCAGCGAAGCGCTCGTCAGCCACGGTCGTAAGACTCGCCCCCGGCTTGGTGCTCGACGCCGGCAGCTCGAACATCTGGCGAAAGCGCTCGTTGCAGACGATCAGGCGGTGTTCGCCGTCGACCAGCAGCAATCCCTGCGACATGTTGTTCAAGGCCGCATCGAAGCGCTGGTTCTGGGTCCGCAATTCGATGTCGCGCAGCACCAGCATCTCGTTTTGATTCTTCAGACTGTCGTTCTTGCTGGAAATGTCCTCATTGGCCCGTTCGAGTTCGCCCTTCGCGTCCTTCAGCCCGTCGGTCAGCACATGCATCTCGCGATGGGCATGATTGAGCAGCCGGTTGCGAAAATGAAGCAGCAGGACCAGGCCAAGCGACATCAGCACGAGCGTCATGATGATGCCCGAGAAGAACCAGTGCAGGCTCAGAAGCTCACGTTGATCGCCATCGACCTGATCGCCGGAAATGCGGTTGGCCGCGGCCGCGAGGCTCGACATCTTCTGGTCGAGCGGCGCCAGTCGCGCACGGATCCGCGCGGCATTCTCTGGGTTGAGATKGTCGACCCAGGGTTCGATCTCGGCCAGGGCCTGGCGGAATTCATCGACGGTCGCGCGCCTGTCGGCACCTTGATTGACGAACTCCTCGAACTCGCCGGAGCTGAGTAGGCTGAGGCGGTTGAGCAGGATCTGATAGCGCAGCGCCACCTCGTCGGCGTCGACCTTGCTGGACGGAATGCTGAAGCTGGCGACGCGCTCCTGGAAGCGCTGGAGCTCGACGACGGACTGGCTCGCAAGCCAGGTTACATTGTAACGCGCCGTCTGTCGGATCAGATTCTGCTGCTCGACGATAAGACTTGATACATACAATGCAGACAAAACGAGGCCGACAAGAACGGCCCCGAGAAAGGTTTCTATCTTCCGCATCTTCAGCATGAGTTAATCCCGGCAGATTCTCCCACAGATGCTAGACAGTTGCCATTATCTACCCTCTCCCTAGCGGACAATCAACTTTGAAACCTGCCAGGCCGAGCGGCTGTAGAACTTCTGGCTGCGCAACTCAGGGTTGCTGTCATAGGGATAGACGATGAACAGCGGCCCCTTGTCCCGGATCGGCATGTATTCACCATTGCGCTTCAGCGCCAGGATGACGTTGTACTTCGCGAAGTCCTCGAGTGGTATTTCTGTCGTATAGTCGTTGAGTGCGATCGCTTGAACGGTGTCGCCCTTGGCGCCGACCGACTTCATCAGTTTATCGAGAGAGATGCCTTCGAATTTCTGCGGTCCGGAGTACCACGGGGTATTGGTTTCGATTGTCATGAGCCCCATCGCCTCGAGCGCGGCGCGATCGAACTGTGCGGAATCCCCGCTATTGGTCACGGAGATCTTTCCGGATATCGTCAGGATGACCTTGTCCGTCGGAGCGGCCAAGGTCTGGGCGCTGACTGTCCCGGCCATGAGCAGACCAATGGACGAGATCGCGCCCAGGGTGATTCCACGTCGCAATGTGTCTATAGACATGAGGGGCTCCCGATCGGTCCAAGCTCGAAATCCTACGAGCCGGCCATTAAAAACCTCTAAAGCGGAAATCGGTTAAATTATTGATATACTTACACAAGAACCCCGCGAATTCCTCTGCGATTTTGACGTACTAACCCGACCCACGTGCGACCCCTACCGCCCACGAAGGCATCTGGATGCAACATGTCACGAGCGAATAGCCTACCGAATTCAGCCCGCCTCGGAAACCACGCGGTCGAGGGCTACCTGGACAMGACCGAGCGGGCGGACATGCGGGCCGCGGCTGCGAAGAAGATCGAAGAGCTGTTCGATATTCTGCAGATCGACCACCAGAACGATCATAACACGCGCGATACACCGGCGCGGGTCGCCAAGATGTTCGTCGAGGAACTCCTGCACGGCCGCTATAACCCGCCGCCGAAGATCACCGAGTTCGACAATGCCACGAGCTACGACCAGCTGATCGTCACCGGCCCGATCGATGTCCGCTCGACCTGCGCCCATCACCTGATGCCGATCTATGGCGTGGCCTTCATCGGCGTGCTGCCGTCGCCGGAAGGCAAGATCATCGGCCTGTCGAAATATGATCGCATCATCCAGCATTTCGCAGCCCGCCTCCAGATTCAGGAAGAGCTGGTCAAGCAGATCGAGCAGCATATCGTCGAGACCACCAATCCCCGCGGCCTGGCGGTGAGGATCAGCGCCGTCCACATGTGCAAGACCCATCGCGGCGTTCGGGCCAGCCATGCCAGCCGCATGGTGAATAGCTCGTTCTACGGCGAGTTTGCCACAAACGCGTCATACAAGGCCGAATTCATACAGGAATGCACATCTCTGGAACGGTATTAGGGCCCAGATCAATGGACAGCGTTGCAATGATGCAGGACMACAAGCCTGCGCGGACCGTTCACCGGGACGTCTATCGGTCGACCAAGACCTATGACTTCGTCGAAGGCCTGTCCTGCTGCTTCCGCCAATGGCGCGCAACGCATTCGCATTGCAGCCTGGTTCACGGCTATGCGCTGTCCTTCAAATTCATCTTCGCCACCCACGAGCTCGACGAGCGCAACTGGTGCTTCGACTTCGGCGGGATGAAGGAGATCAAGACCTGGTTGAAGCACATGTTCGACCACACGATGATTGTCGCGGCCGACGACCCGCATCTCGACGCGTTCCAGGGGCTGGCCGACAAGGGCCTTGTCGACCTGCGGATCATGCCCGCAGTCGGCTGCGAGGCGACGGCGCGCTACACGTYCGACCATGTTGCGGCCTGGCTTGCCAATCAGATCGGCGAGCGTGTCTGGCYGGAATCGGTCGAGGTCCGCGAGCACGACGGAAACTCGGCGATCTTCGAGCGTCGGCAGGGCTAACGGCTGACGCTTCAAAGCCGGCGCCCCATTCGCAGGCCAGATCGCGGGCCGACCTACCGCCTTTCAGGCCAATCCGGAGGATCGGCTCCGGCGAGTTTACGGGGGAAGCGGGGCAGATCCGTCACCCTGGAGGCGACAGACGGTTCAGCCCCGACGTCGCGCCCTGATCGGCGATGCGGGCTGCCGCCGATCGCAACGGCACATCCAGCGCAGGCCATGTGAGGATCGCCCCCTCCGCGCGACGCACGTCAGATCAGGTCGTGGATGCCGGATTGGGACCGAACTCGGTATGCTGTCGGCTTGACGATCGCGGCGTGGCAATTCCTTCCCGTCTTCAGCGGTCAAAGCGTCCGATTCTGCCTAGACCTCCTGTTTTACCGAGATCATGATGGGCGGTCCCCCGGGTGGGAGCGCAGTTTTTTCGCAGCGATGTACCGGTCCCTTCAAGGCAGCGGGAGTTTGCTATGGCGAAACTCGGTCGCAGCGCCCTCGCCGCCGCGAGCCTTCTCACCCTGGTCTACCTGCCGGCACTGGCTCAGCAAGTTACTGGCACCCTAGGTTCGCCAAGCGCGACGACGACGCTGAGCGGAAAGCAGTTGCCGCCCCCCGATCCGAGATTCGGCGGAGTGATCAACCAGAAGGCTTCGGAATCGAAGGCTTGGTGGGCGCCAAGCATCGTGCCGCCAAAGGGCGCGCCCAACGTGCTGCTCATCATGACCGACGATGTCGGCTTCGGTGCGCCGGGCACCTTTGGAGGCGTTGTTCCAACTCCGGCGCTCGACCGCATCGCAAATAGCGGGATCCGCTACACCAATTTCCACTCCACGGCGCTGTGCTCACCGACGCGCGCGGCGCTGATCACCGGGCGCAACCATCACGTCGCCGGCTTCGGCGTGGTGGGCGAAATCGCGACGGGGTTCCCAGGGTACAATTCGATCATCCGGAAGGAGAACGGCACGATCGGGACAATCCTTAGAGAGAATGGCTACGCGACCTCGTGGTTCGGCAAGAACCACAACACACCTTTCTACCAGGCGAGCCAGGCCGGACCATTCGATCAATGGCCGACCGGATTGGGCTTTGACTATTTCTACGGCTTCGTCGGCGGAGACGCGAGCCAATGGCAGCCAAATCTCTTCCGAAACACGACGCCGATCTATCCGTTCCAGGGCGCATCGGACTGGAACCTGACCACAGCCATGGCCGACGAGGCCATCCAGCATATGAAGCAGCTCAAGGAGGTCGCTCCGGACAAGCCGTTCCTCGTCTACTATGTCCCCGGTGGCACGCATGCGCCGCATCATCCCACGCCGGAGTGGATCACCAAGATCAGCGACATGCACCTCTTCGACGGCGGCTGGAACACGCTGCGCGAGACTATCTTCGCCAACCAGAAGAGGCTCGGCATCATGCCGGCCGAGGCCAAGCTGACCCCCTGGCCCAAAGAATTGCCGGAGTGGGATTCGCTCGGTTGGGAGGAGAAAAAGCTCTTCACCAGGCAAATGGATGTCTACGGAGCTTATCTCGCCTATACCGACCACGAGATCGGACGGGTCATCCAGGCCGTCGAGGACCTCGGTCAGCTCGACAACACCCTGATCATCTATATCAGCGGCGACAATGGCGCGAGCGCCGAGGGCATGCTCAACGGCACGCCGAACGAGTTCACCACCTTCAACGGCGTTGCGGTGCCCGTGAAGGACCAGTTGCTCTGGTACGAGTTCTGGGGCTCGGAGCGAACCTTTCCGCATTTTGCCGCCGGCTGGGCCTGGGCGATGAGCACGCCGTTCAAATGGGTCAAGCAGGTCGCCTCCCACTTTGGCGGAACGGCCCAGGGCATGGCCATGTCCTGGCCCGGCCGTGTCAAGGATGTGGGCGGTATCCGGCGGCAGTTCCACCACATCATCGATATCGTGCCGACGATTCTGGAAGCGACCGGTGTCGCTGCCCCCGCTACTCTCAACGGCATCAAGCAGCGTCCGTTCGACGGCGTCAGCATGATGTACACTTGGGACAAGGCGAGTGTGACCGTGCCATCCCGGCGCAAGACCCAGTATTTCGAGATGCTCGGCAACCGCGCGATCTACAATGACGGCTGGGTGGCGGCCACGACGCCGGCGACCCTGCCCTGGGCACTGAGCACGGCCACGCCTCCGGATGTGATCACGGGCTACAACTGGGAGCTTTACAACATCAGGCAGGACCCCACGGAGTCCAATGACCTGGCTGCGAAATTGCCGGACAAGGTCAAGCAGATGCAGGCGTTGTTCTATTCGGAAGCCAAGAAGTACGACGCACTGCCGCTCGACAATTCGTCGCTCGCGCGCTGGAACACACCGCGTCCGAGCCTGACCGCGGGCCGAACGCTCTTCACCTATTCAGGAGAGCTGTCCGGTGTGCCGCCGAGCGCTGCCCCAAGGATCCTCGACAAGTCATACACCATCACCGCAGAGGTCGAGATTCCCGAGGGCGGCGGCGAAGGCATGATCGTGACCGAGGGCGGACGCTTCGGTGGTTATGGCCTCTTCCTGAGCAAGGGCGAATTGGGGATCGGCCGCGGCAAGCCTGTGTTCCTTTACAATCTCCTCGATCTGCAGCGGACGATCTGGGAAGGGCCGGAACTGACGCCGGGAAAACACAGCATCGTCTTCGACTTCAAATCCGACGGCCCCGGCCTGGGTAAGGGCGGCACCGGCGTCCTTTCCGTCGACGGACAGGAAGTGGCCAGAAAATCGATGGACCATACCATCCCGATCACGTTTCCCGAGGACGAGAGCTTCGATGTTGGCCTGGATACCCGCACCGGGGTCGCGCTGCTGGAGCATCGCTATGACCCACCGTTCAAGTTCACCGGCAAGATCAAGAAGCTGACGGTCAAGCTCGAGCCGGTGCAGTGAACGCAGCCAGATCCCTGCGCGCTCCCGTGCATCTCGTGCGAATATTCGATCAACAAGATGGACCGGGTCCAGGCGATGAAGAACGTGCTGACGATCGCCGCCGTGGCAGAGATCGCAACCGGTCTGGCGCTGCTGGTCGTGCCTTCATTCGCCGCGCAAGCGCTGCTCGGCGAGGAACTGGACGGGGCTGCCCTGCAGATCGCGAGCATTGCGGGTATCGCCCTGGTTGCACTGGGGATCGCCTGCTGGCCCGGCCCGCCTCTGCTGGGCATGTTGATCTATAGCGGCGCGGTCGCACTCTATCTCGCCTATCTCGATCTTACCGGAGCTTCCGACGGCGTCTTGCTATGGCCAGCGGTCATCGTCCACGCCGTCCTGACCGCGCTATTGCTCCGGTCGATCCCGCCGCCAGTTCGCGCCTCCGGATGACGCGCGGCCCCTGAGGTGTTTCGCGCGTGCCCAGGATCGATCAAACATCGAACCTCGACCCGGAATGTCTACGCCGCCCGCACGAGCGGCCCAGCGAGACCGGCGCAGGATGGAGGCCGAGCGCCACGTCCTGCAGCCGATCAGGCGCAACCATCACGATCGCTATCAACCGCGAACAAAGAGTGCGTCGACAGCGCGCACGTCGCCCGACCCCTTTCGGATCAAGATCGGGTTCAGATCGCAAGCGGCAAGCAAATCCTCGAAATCGCTGGCGAGCTGCGAGAGCCTCACAGCAAGGTCAACGAGCTGGCTCGTGTCGGTTTGGGGCATCAGGTTGCGATATCCCCCCAGGATGCGATCGAGCTTGGTGCGGCGGAGCATCGTCCCAGCTTCCTCGTGATTGAACGGCGCGAGTGCGACCGCCCGATCCGCAATGAGCTCGACCAGCGTGCCGCCACTTCCCAGGACAACCATCTGGCCAAAGGGGGGCGCAGCCGTGAACCCGGCCATGGCCTCGACAGCGTCGACAAGCTGTTCCTGCAATTCATAGCCGTCGATCGTCGCCGCGGGCAGCGCCCTGCCGACATTCTCGGCGATGGTCGAGATCGCACGACACAATCCGTCCTCATCGCGAATGTCCAGCATCACGCCACCGACATCCGAGCGGTGCTGCACGTCGCGGGATGCGACCTTGACCACCAAGGGAAAGCCGACCTCCCGAACGCGGGCGATCGCCTCGCTCTGGTCCTTCACGACGATCGATCGTACCAGCGGGATTCCGTAGGCGCGCAACAGTCGGAACGACAACTCGGCATCGAGAGAGCCCGAACACTGCTCAATCTCGCGCCTGAGGCCGGCGACCTCCTTGTTGAAGGGGGCGCGCGCTGCGCTACGCTGCCGGGCCCAGGAACCGGCAGGGCCCGGCTTACCGAGGGCGAGGTTACCGACAGCGCGAAGTCCAGCGTGAAGCCCGCGCAGCAGCGGCACCCCGTGATCGGCCAGCATCGAACGAACGCCCGGATCGACATTCTCCGAAGTCGGCGAGATCACGACCAGCGGTGTTTCGCTCGCCTTGCCGGCCTCTGCATAGACGCCGAGCACATTCATGTAATTCTGCAGCGTCGCAGGGTTCAGGCTCTCCTGCGTGTCCTGAAGGGCGACGACGGCACCGACATTCTCGTCACTGAGAACCGCCTGCATGGCTTCGGGCGTATTGCGATCCTCGACATTGACCGTCGCTCCGAAATCGACCGGATTGTTTCCGGCCGTTCCCGGCAAGGCAGCACGAAGGCGTTGCCCGGTCGCCGCGCAATAGGCCGCAACAGTTACACCCTGCACTTCCGCAACATCGCAGGCCAGGGCGGTCTGACCGCCGGAAATGCCGACGATGCCGATGCTTGCTCCCCGGACCATGCGCCGCGCCACCGCCGAGCATTCGAGCGCCGCGATGAGCTCGTCATAATCCGCGACCGTCGCGATATTGGTCTCCCGAAAGAAGCTGTCATAGGCGTCGCGATCACTCACCAGAGCCCCCGTATGGGCCTGGGTGGCCGCAACGCCGACATCCGAGCGACCAACCTTGAGCACCACCAGGGACTTGCCCGCGGCATGAACGCATTCGGCGGCCTCGGCGAGCGCACGGGGAGACTTGATCGACTCCGCGACCACCCCGATGACCCGTGTCTCATCGTCGTCCGCAAACCAGCGCACATAATCTGCGGCCGCGACCTGGAACTCGCTGCCGACGGTCACGACCTTCGAAAGCCCGATGACCGTCGAGTTCATTACCGAGATCGCCGCCGATCCGGATTGGGCCACCAGCGCGACGTTCCCGGGCTTGAGACGCAGCGACGGCCTGGATGGGTAGAGCGGGATCGAGTCGGTGAAATTGACCAGCCCCATGCAGTTGGGGCCGTGCAAGACGATGCGGCTCTGGGCGCCGAATGCACGAATTGCCCTCTCCTCGTCATGCGAGAAACCGTTGGTGAAGACGATCGCCGAGCGTACGGAACTCGACTCGAGTTCCTGCAACATGCCCGGCACATGCGCTGCGGGAATGGCAATGATCGCAAGGTCAGTCTCCGCGCGGATCTCGGCAACCGAGTTGACGGCGCGCAGACCTTCGATCTGATCGGCCTGGGGATGGATCGGGAGGATCTCCCCCGTGTAGCCCCATGATTTCAGATTGCTGATGACCACGTTGCCCTGCGTGACGCGCTTCGCCGAGGCGCCGATAATGGCCACCGAGCGTGGCCTGACCATGGGGGTGACGTCGATATGCAAGGCGATATGTGGGGGCGGCGGGCGCTGTGTCCGATGGGAGTTACTGCTTGTCTTTCGGGAGCCAGGCTTCCGCCCAGTTCGGATGGGTGTTGAACGAGAAGTTGAACTGAGCGTCCAAGTTCTTGAAATTGTTCGTCACGGCCTCGAAGACGCGCGAATTCGTCAGCGCAAGCTGGTTCAGATCGCGCGCGATGATCTCGGCATAGGTCTTGTAGTGCGCCTTCTGCTGATCCGCCGGCGCCGAAGCCGCATTGGCCGCGACCTTGTCGAACTCGGGATTACAGTAGCTCGTCGGGTTGGCGTAGGGGACGCTGGTCTCATTGCAGACGAAGCTGCGGTCGACGCCGAGAACCGGGTTCGAGCGTCCGGTCAGCGAGATGATCGACGCATCGAAATCATGCTGGGTATAGACTTTGTTGGTCCAGATCTGCTGATCCAGCGCGCTGAGCTTCACGTCGATGCCGAGCGCCGTCCACTGCGCCTGCACGACCTGCGCCACCGCGTCATAGGGCGCGGCCGAGATCACCGCGAGCTCGAGCGCGAAACGCTTGCCGTCTTTCAGCGGAAATCCGGCCTCGTCGAGCAGCTGGGCCGCTCGTTTCGGGTCATAGGCGTACATCGTATCGTAGTTGACCGACGTATCGTGCAGGTTCTTGAACTGCGTTGGGATGGCGTTCTTGGCGGTCTCGGCCAGCCCCTGGTAGACATCCCTTACGATCCGCTGGCGATCGATGGCGTGGAACAGGGCCTGCCGGACCTTGACGTTGTTCATCGGCGAGCGCCGCAGATTGAAGTCGATGACGGCAGTCTCTGGCGCGTTGGTGACGATCGGCACAACCCGGAACGAGCCCCGCTTCGCCGCCTGCTGGGTCGCCGGGACCTGCACCACCTCGGGCCGGAACCAGTTGACCTCGCCGTTGACGATGGCGTTGAGGCGCTGCTGCGGGTTCGGGATGAGCGCGAAGATCACCGAGTCGAGATAGGGCTTGGGCGCCTCCCAATAGTGCGGGTTGCGCACGAAGGTGATCGACTGGCCGCTGACCCATTTGTCGAACTTGAACGGGCCAAGGCCCACCGGAGCGATATTGGCTGGGTGAGTGGCGATGTCCTTGCCCTCGTAGACGTGCTTCGGCATCAGCGGAAACACTTCCTTGTCGAACAGATCGAGCGTCGCGGTCAGCGGCTGCTTGAGCGTCAGGACGAAGGTCTTGTCGTCGGGAGCCGAGGCCTTCTCGACCAGCGGCATGAGCTTGGTGAGATAGGTGTTGAACTTGCCGAAATTCTCCAGCGTGAAGACCACGTCGGCGGCAGAGAACCGCTTGCCGTCCGACCACTTCACGCCCTCGCGGAGGTTGAAGGTGTAGGTCTTGCCGTCCTCGGAAATGGTCCAGCTCTTTGCCAGGCGCGGAACGCGATTGGCTTCGCGGTCATAGGTCATCAGCCCGTCCGCCCAGACATCAGCGGCGAACAGCGCTGGGACCGACGATGTCATCTGGGTGTTCAGATTCGGAATTGTCGTAGAATTCAGCGCGGCGATGACCGTGCCACCCGGGACGGGCTTGCCATCGTCCGCCTGGGCTCCGGCGGAGAGCAGAAGGCTCGACGCTCCCGCAAGCAGTGAGATCGCGCCCAGCCTCTGCATCGTCCACGCATCGCTTCGTTTAGCCTTGTCCATGATGTGCTCTCTCCCTTGGCTTTTTTTGAGTAGTCCCTGAATCAGATCTCGACGGGCCTCGGCATCCTCTCTACGGGGGCCACACCTGCCGGACGCGATGACGCGCCGATTTCGTCCGCGCGGTGACAGGCCACGAAGGTTCCGGTCTGGCCGACCGGTTTCAGCGCGGGGTCGGCCGTCGCGCAGATTTCGATCGCAAAGGGGCAGCGATGGCGGAACCGGCAGCCGCCCTGCATGGGCTCAGGCATATCCGCTCGCACTTGTGTCGCGCTCAGGCTGCGGATCCGGCCACGACGTGGATCGAGCGAAAGCCGCGCGTCGAGCAGCAGCCTGGTATAGGGATGGAAGGGGCGCTCGTAGATAGAGTGGCCGATCTCGACGATCCGGCCGCGATACATCACGGCGGTCCGGTCGGCTATCGACTCCATCGCTCCGAGATCGTGGCTGATCACCACGAAGCCGACATTGGTCGCCTTATGCAGGTCGCGCATCAACTGCAGGACCTGAGCCTGGACCGACACGTCGAGGCTGGACAAAGGTTCGTCGGCGATGATGATCGCCGGCCGAAGCATCATCGCCCGCGCAATCGCAATGCGCTGCTGCTGCCCTCCGGATAGCTGGTGCGGATAGCGGTCGAGATAATGCTCCGGGGGGTTGAGGCCGACCGCGGCAAGATGGCCGGCGAGAAAGGCCCGGGTTTCCCGCGGCGTGGCAAGCTCATGGCGCTGAACGATGTAGCCGAGCATGCGTTCGACCGTCATGCGTGGGTTCAGCGACGAGGCCGGGTCCTGAAACACGGCCTGGACCTGGCGTCGGAAGGCCTGTTTCCCGGAGGAGGCGAGCGAGGCCAGCGAGGTGCCGCGAAACTGCACGTCGCCCGCCGTCGGCCGGTTCAGCATCAGGAGTAGCTTCGCGAGCGTGCTCTTGCCTGAGCCGGACTCGCCCACGATCGCCAGGGTTTCGCCCTCGTTAACATCGAGATCGACGCCATCGACCGCCCGAACCGTGTTCCAGCCGGGTCCGTTGGCGTTGCGGCTGGTGTAGAGCTGTTCGACGCGAGTCATTCGCATGATCGGAGCGGTCATAACTGAAGCTCCCGCGTCAGCCGGCGCGTGCTGAGATCGATCAGGCGCCGGGAATAGTCGTGCTGGGGCTGCTCGAAGAGCGCGATGGTCTCGGCGCTCTCGATCACCTTGCCGGCGCGCATCACGTAGACCCGATCGCAAAGCTCGGCGACGACACCGAGGTCGTGCGTGATGATGGCCATCGCCATGTTGCGCTCCTTGTGCAGCCTGTAGAGCGTCTGCAGGACCTGCAGCTGCACGGTCGCGTCGAGGGCCGTCGTCGGTTCGTCGGCAAAGAGAAGCTGAGGATCGCTGGCCAGCGCGATCGCGATCATCACGCGCTGGCGCATGCCGCCCGAAAGTTCATGCGGGTAGCGACGAGCGAGATTGGCCGGGTCGGGTAGACCTACTTCGTCCAGAAGGGTGAGAACGCGGGTCTTGTCGGAGCCGCGCCCTGCATCCCGGGAGAGCGCCTCGTGGATCTGCCGGCCGATCCGCTGCGTCGGGTTGAGATAGCCGAGCGGATCTTGGAAGATCATCGAGAAGCCGCGCCCGCGGCGCAGGGCCCGCAGGTCGCCGTCGTCCATCGCAAGGATATCGCGGCCCTCGAAGGCAAGCCTGCCGCTCAGTTCCTCGATGTTCACGTTCGGCATCAGGCGCGTCACGGCTCGCGCCATCGTGCTCTTGCCCGAACCGGATTCGCCGACGATGCCGACGCATTCGCCCCGGCGGACCTGGAAATCGACCCCGTCGATCGCCTTCACGACCTTGTGGCCGAGACGCAGATGGACCTTCAGGTCGCGCACGTCGAGAAGAAGCGATGCGCTCATTGCAGCCCTCCCATCCCGTTCGTGCTGCGCGGATCGATGACCTCGTTCAGCCCGTCGGCAAAGAGATTGAGGCCGACCACGGTGATGCAGATGGCTGCGCCGGGAAACAGGCTCATCCACCAGGCGCTGTCCATGTAGTCCTGCGCGACGAAGAGCAACCGGCCCCAGCTCACCCTGCTCGGGTCGGAGAGACCGAGGAACCCGAGCCCGGCCTCGATCAGGATCGCGATACTGGCGTCGAGCGCGACCTGGACGATGATTGGCTGTATCGCGTTGGGCAGGATCTCGCGGAACATGATATGGGCCGTCGAGAGGTCGGCGACGCGGGCGGCCGCGATGAATTCGCGGTCGCGAAGCTTGATGTACTGGCCGTAGACGAGGCGGGCCTCCATCGGCCAGATCGCCAGCGCCACCGCCGCGATCAGCAGCCAGAAATTCGAGCCGAACAGCGCCACTGCGCAGAGCACGAGAATTATGACGGGGAGTGTCTGGAACAGTTCCACCAGCCGCATCAGCGCCGCCTCGACCGGGCCCTGGAAATAGCCGGCGAGGATCCCCAGAGTGCCGCCGACGAGCAGTGCGGCCAGCGCCGCCCCGAGCCCGACGAGCAGGGACGAGCGGCTGCCGTGGACGACCAGCGAGAACACGTCCCGGCCGATATTATCCGTGCCGAACAGGAATTGGGACGATGGCGGCGCGAGGCTGAGCGGGGTCTGCTCCAGCGGATTGTAGGGCGCAATCAGCGGAGCGGCGGTCGCCACGATCACCAGGACGATGAGGATGCCTGCTCCGAGCGCGCCGTGACGCGTCCCGAATAGATTGGCGATATGGGCCTGCCAGCTCCCGACCGGGATGCCGTTGCCGGATGCCGGCGCCATGGCGGTTTTGCTGTCTGACATGGCTTCGACCTCACCGCATGGTTCTGATGCGCGGGTCCAGCGCCGCGTAGAGGAGATCGACGATCAGGTTCATGGCGACGACGGCGACGGCCGAGAAGATCACGACACCGACAACCGTCATATTGTCCCTGAGCCGGATCGAGTCGACGAGCAGCAGGCCAAGGCCCGGCCAGGTGAAGACCGTTTCGAGCAGGACGGCGCCGCCGAGGGCGGAGCCGAAGGCATAGCCCGCGATCGTGACCAGCGGCAGGCTCGAATTGCGCATTACGTGGTTGCGGATGATCTGTCCGCGGCTCAAGCCCTTGGAGCGTGCGGTGATGATGTAGCCTTGCGAAAGCGTGTCGATGACGCTGGCGCGCATGATCCGCGCGATCCGCATGCCCTCGTGGACGCCGAAGGCGAGGACCGGCAGCGCGAGATAGCGCATCTTCTCGAAGAGCCAGGCGAGGCCATGTGTCCGGCTGATCAGCGGGCCGATGCCCTGGGTCGGAAACCAGCCGAGCCGGAGCGCGAACAGCATCACCAGGAGCTGACCGAGCCAGAATGTCGGGATCGCGTAGGCGATCAGGGCGGTGGTCGTCCAGAACTTGTCGACACCCGGCCGGCGCGTCGTTCCGGCCGCGATACCGATCGCCATGCCGAGTGGAATCGCGAGCGCGAAGCTGACCGAAGCCAGCAGGATCGTCCGCGGCGCCCGCTCGAGGATGAGGTCGAGAACGCCGCGCTGGTTCTGATAGGAGAATCCGAAATCGCCCTGCGCGACATTCAGCAGATAATTGCCGACCTGAACGAGGAAAGGGTCGTTCAGGCGATACTTCTCTTCGATCGCCTGCCGATACGCCGGCGGAACCGGGTAGTCGCCGACGAGGGCCTGCACAGGATCCCCCGGGATCATGTGCAGCATGGAGAACATCAGGATGATGATCGCCAGGAGCAGAGGGATTGCGTAGAGCGCCCGCCGGCCGACGAAGCGAAGCATCGGACCGCGCCCTCAGTTCAGCCGGAAAAATTCAGCGGCGTTGCCGTACAGCCATTTCTCAATGACCTTTTCCTTGAGCGGCAGCTGCTTGTACTGCTCGATGATGCTCTCGAAGGAGGTTCCGAACAGGTAGCGCGAGAGCCCGACCATGACCTTGTCCTGGAGCAGCGTGTTGCCGAACTGCAGGAACTGCTCCCAGCCTGAGCCGGGCTGGCTGAAATAGCGGGGATGATGGGCCGCCGTATCGACATAGAGCCGCGGGTGTCGGCGGAGCAGCCCGACCATCTCGTTCACCCAGGGCCATCCGGCGAGGCCGGCCACGATCCTGAGCTCGGGAAAATCGATGGCGACATCATCGAGATAGCGCGGATGCCCGAGATCGTACGGCCGGTCATTGGCGTAGTTCATCGCCGTGTAGATGCGGACCGGGACGTCGAGCTCGGCTGCCTTCGCGTAGAGCGGATAGTAGCGGCGATCATTCGCGGGCACGCCGTTATACAGCGCCGACAGGCGCAGGCCGTTTGCGCCCTCCTCCTTGACCAGCCGCTCGAATTCGCGAACCGCCCGCATCCCGTCGAAGGGGTCGAAGGTCGTGAAGAGGAAAAAGCGGCCGGGATGGGCCTGGTGAATCCGGCCCGTCGCACTGTTCTCGGCGCCGACCAGCAATCCCCGCGCGATACCGGCACGGTCCATATCCTCGACCAGCCGCACGAGACCGCCGTCGTCAGCCTCCCCCTTCTTCGGAGCCGCCTCTTTGCTCCTGAAGACATTCCCGTAATTGGCGAATCCGTAGCCCTCGGGCCGCGGCAGCGACTGGGCGAAGGGCGTGCCCGGCCGTCCTCGCGAGATGCGCTCCAGATCCGGATTCGCCTCGCTATGAGGCAAGCTCAGTTCCATGTCGATCACGCGGCTCATTCACATTTTCTCCGTGACGAGTGCAGGCGCAGATATCCACCCGCCTTCGATAATTGAGCGCTCGCTTCGGAGTGGAGTCAAGAGAGTGATTAATTCCTTCCAAAAATGTTCACTATCTTGACATTTGAGCCAAAGAGGCCAATTCTCACCCCGACAACGCAGGGGCAGGTCGAGGCTCTCAACCCCGCTCATCAAGCGCATCCGGTAAATATCAAACAATAATCGATCGAAATAATACGAACGAAGCCAACTACATAGATGGAGAAACTCTTGAAGATCCCCGCAGACGATCCCGACATCGCAACAACTCTCGTCAAGGGACTGGCTGTTCTGGAGACTTTTCGTCCGAATCGCACATTGATGAGCAATGGCGAGATCGCGAAGGAATCGGGGATCAACCGTTCCACGGTCGCACGTTTGACCTATACGCTGGAAAGAATGGGCTACCTCAGGCAGGAGAAATCCAAGTTCCGGCTGAGCTGGCGCGCGCTCATGCTGGTCAACCCGCTGCTGGTCAACCTGAAGCTGCTGCACATCGCGCGGCCCTCGATGCAGAAGCTGGCTCAGGACCTCGGAGGGACCGTCTCGATCGGCACGATCGACCGAACCAACTTCGTCTATCTCGAGACCTCGCGGGTGAACGAGAACATCTGGACCTCGCCCGACCTCGGCACGATCGGGCCGCTGCTGCCGGCCACGATCGGTCATGCGCTCGGCTCCCTCCTGTCAGAGGACGAACTCAAGCTGAAGCTCGAAGAAATGAAGCGTCGCTCGCCCGAACTCTGGACGAAATACTCCGAATCCTTCCTGCAGGGCGTCATCGATTGCCGCAGCCGGGGGTTTTCTGTGGCCAAGGGCGTCTGGATTCCGGGCACCCATTCCGCTGGCGTGCCGCTGATCCGGGACGCCAACGGCGATTGCTTCGGCATGAACTGCCGGGTGCCTGTGTTCCGGCTCAGCCCCAACCAGATCGAAGACGAGGTCGCACCCCGGTTGATTTCGCTGGCTGCGAATATTCGCAATCAACTGAGCTATATCATGCCGAGTTGACGGCGATCACTCAGTCGACCTGGCGTAGCCTTGGCAAACTCGCCCCCGGCGCAATGCGCTCGAGCGATTGCGAACCGTAGATCGTCGAGAACCACATATCGGATAGGGTGCTCGCCACGAGTTGGGGCTTGGCTTGAAACCCAGCGAGCGAAGGCTGGGTCTGCCCGTAGATCTTCAACAACAGCTCATCGACCATTCCGATCAGGCAGAAGATGGTCAGTTTGAGTTTTTCAACATCCCACAGCTCGAGCTGTCCTTCGCGGCGCAGCCTGGCGAGGACGCGCTCCACCATGGCGTTGTCGGCGCTACGGCCAACCTCGGCGATCAGCTCGTCCTCGTCCTTGAGCCGGAAATGGCAACGCATGAGTCCGACATTGCGACGGAAGCATTCGACATAGTGCAGGTTGGCCTGGTGGATTGCTTCGTATTGCGACGCATCACGGGCAATTGGGTGGCGCGATGCGCGCACGAACATGAAATAATCGGCGATAGTCTTAGCAACGACATCGCGCTTGGCTGCGAAATACCGGTAAAACGTCCCGTGCGCGACACCAGCGGTCGCCGCAATGAGATCAACCGAAATTGCGTGATAGTTTTTTTCTCTGAGAAGGCGCGCGGTTGCCAGCTCGAGCTGCAGCTCAGTGCGAATGATCTTCTTCTCGCTTTGCGCGGCAGCCAAGCGTTTCTCCAGGTAATCCACGTAATCGAAATTTACGTTTTCCAACAACAAGGGCCCGCCCTTCTCACTATCGCTTCTGACAGCACACTCAATCGCGCCGCAATCTCAATACCAGCATAGCGCGCTTGACAAAAAATGACACTATCGTCACTTTTCAAATATGCCTCTCATTCGGAGCCGGATCAAATGAGTTCGACCGGAGCGACGATCGATTTCAGAAGCGTTCGAAAGACGTATGGAAAGTTCGTCGCGCTGGAGAGCTTCTCGATGCATGTCGAGCGCGGGGAATTCATGACCCTGCTCGGGGCGAGCGGCTCTGGAAAGACGACCGCCCTCAACGCGCTGGCAGGCTTCACGGATATCGACAGCGGTGAAATTCTCATCGACGGAGTGCCGATCACGAAGCTGCCGACGGAGAAGCGCGACATCGGCATGGTGTTCCAGAGCTATTCGCTCTTTCCCCATCGCAATGTCATCCGCAACATTTCCTTTCCCCTCGAGATGCGCGGCGTGCCGCGGGCCGAAGCCCGGCGGCGCTCGGAGAAGGCGCTCCAGATGGTGCGGCTGGACACACTAGCGAACCGCATGCCGCACGAACTGTCCGGGGGCCAGAAGCAACGCGTGGCCTTTGCACGCGCGGTCGTGTTCGAGCCCCGGGTGCTGTTGATGGACGAGCCGCTGGGCGCCCTTGATCTGAAGCTGCGAGAGACACTCCAGCTCGAGATCAAGGAATACCAGCGCCAGATCGGGTGTACCGTCATCTATGTCACCCATGATCAAGGCGAGGCGCTGACGCTCTCCGACCGGCTGGCGGTCATGGACAAGGGCCAGGTCCTGCAGATCGGCCCTCCGGAAGAGCTCTACGACAAGCCGCAATCACGCTTCGTCGCGGAATTCGTGGGTGCAAACAACATCCTCAAGGTCGAGGGCGCCGCGCCAGCGTCCGTCATGCTCGAAGGGCTTGGCCGCGTGTCCGGGAATGTCGCGCATCTCTCGGCGGCCAGCTTCGCGTCAATCCGGCCGGAGCTCATCCAGATCCGCCAAGATGCCGCCGGCGCGCATCGGGCCACCCTCGCGGAGGCCGTCTTCTTCGGCAATTCCGTCCGCTACGTGCTGCGCGCTGCGGACGGCAAGGACATCTCGGCCATCGAGCCACGCAGGCCAGGACAGGACGTGCTGCCGCTGGGCACGCCGATCAGCTTCGATCTCAACGTCGCTGACCTCGTCTCGCTCACGGGTTGAGCTTCCCAGACCACCAAAAAAACTCAGGGGACTATCGATCATGACGATGACCAGAAGAGCTTTCGGAATCGCCACAGGTGCACTTGCCGGCGTTTTCGCGTTCAAACCCTCTTTCGCTCAGGACGTGACCATCGTCGTCAACGGCTCCGGCGGGGCGCTCGCCACGATGATCACGAAGATCTTCGAAGAGCCTTTCACCAGGGAGACGGGAATCAAGGTCAGGCCGACAGCACCCGTGAGCCTTCCCAAGCTCAAGGCCATGGTCGAGTCCGGCAATGTCGAGTGGGATCTGACCGAGCTGAACGGCGACGACGTCGTGACCGCAACCGCAATCCTGGGCCGATTTCTGGGACGTCAAAGCTTTCCCGGGCCCGCGCTCGCTGGAAAATTCGCCCAAGGGCAACCTCGAATTCGCCCTGCTTGCCGATGGCGTTCCGCTCGACAAGCTCTATCCGCTCGACGTCGACCGCGCCTTCAAGAAGCTCGACCAGCTCAAGCCCCATATCCCGGTCTGGTGGACCAACGGAGCCCAGCACGTCCAGTTGCTGATCGACGGCGAGGTCAGCATGACTTCATGCTGGAACGGCCGCATCACCCCCCTGAGGAACGAGGGCAAGCCCGTCGACATCACCTTCAAGGGCGGAGCCCTGATGCTCTCCTTCCTCGCCATTCCAAAGGGCGCGAAGCACCCCACCGAGGCGATGCGCTTCATGAAGGCTCGCATGGACCCTGCGGCATCGGCGGCATTCGTGAAGCAGGTCCCCTACCCCGGCTTCGTGCCGGGAATGATGGAATTGCTGGACCCGGCCTTCGCAGCGACCCTGCCGACCTCGCCCGAAAACGCGGCGGTGCAGTTCGAGTTCAACAGTGCCTGGTGGGCAGAGAATCTCGACGCGGTCTCAACACGCTGGAACGAATGGCTGCYGATCTGAGCCACTCGGGAACCTGGCTGCATCATGAAACTCCGGTGGACGAAAACCACGCTTTTGCTCGCGCCAGCGACGTTGCTGGCAGCGCTTCTCTTCGTCTTTCCGGTATTCGGCGTCCTGAAGCTGACCGTACACGATGGAACGGCTTTCACGGCCGAGGCGCTGCGACAGGTCTATAATTCGCAGCTTTCCATCATCGTCCTGCAGAGGACGTTCGTCACCGCCGCGACTGTGACGGTGATCTGCCTCGTCATGGGCTACCCCATGGCTTACTTCATGGCGGGGCTCTCGCCGCGCAAGCGGGTGCTGGCGACCTATCTGATCCTCCTACCGTTCTGGATCAGCATCCTGGTCAGGACCTACACCTGGATCATCCTGCTCGGGCGCGAAGGCATTCTCAACAAAGCGCTTGCCGCCCTTGGCCTGACGGCGGAGCCCATTCAGCTGCTCTATACGCCGATCGCCGTTCACATCGGAATGGTTCAGATCCTGCTGCCGATCGTGATCCTGACCTGCCTGACCTCGATACTCGATGTCGAGCGGGATCTCGTGAAAGCGGCCCGATCCCTGGGTGCATCGCCAAGGCAGGCCTTCTGGAAGGTGGTCTTTCCCCTCAGCGTGAGTGGAGCGGCGACGGGTGGCATCATCTGCTTCATCCTCTGCCTCGGCTTCTATGTCACGCCGACGCTGCTGGGCGGCCGCACAAGTCTCCTCATCGCCAATCTCATCGATCTCCAAGTTCACAAGACGCTGAAATGGGACCTGGCGGCGGTGATGGCTTCGACGCTGCTGGCGGCGACCTTCTCCTGTCTTCTGGCTTACTGGGCCCTCACGCGGAAACGCTCCGAATTCGCGACCGGAGGGCTCGCACGATGACCCGGGCCGTCCTGACCGCGTATTTTGTCCTCGTCGCCAGCTTTCTGCTGCTGCCGCTGTTCTTCCTCGTTCCGATTTCGCTGACCGACAGCCAGTTCCTCGAATTCCCGCCGAAGTCGCTGTCCCTGCGCTGGTACAGGGAATTCTTCGTCGATCAGAGTTGGGTCGACGCCACGCTCGCGAGCCTCAGGATCGGGGTCGGTGCGACAATCCTCAGCCTGCTCTTCGGGACCCTGGCGTCGGTCGCGCTCGTTCGTACGGATTTTCGCGGAAAAGGCCTGCTGAGTGCCATCTTCATCGCGCCCCTCATCATCCCATCGGTGGTTATCGCCCTTGCGCTCTACATCGTGTTCCTGCGCTGGCAGCTGGTGAACAATATCTACGCGCTGACATTGGTTCATGCGCTGATCGCCCTGCCCTATGTCGTGATGATCGTGTCGGGCAGCCTTCGCAGATACGACATGACGATCGAGCGGGCAGCGCGTGTCCTTGGCGCGAGCCCCATCCGGGCGTTCCTGCACACGACCCTGCCTTACCTAGCGCCAGCGATGTTTGCTTCGGCGATCCTGGCCTTCTTCGCGTCCTTCGATGAGCTGATCATCACGCTCTTCATCTCCGGCGGATTGCAGACGCTTCCCGTGCGCATCTGGAACGATCTCAGCCTCAAGCTCGATCCGACAGTGCCTGCCGTCGCGGTCATGCTCACTCTTCTCAGCATCGTCGCGATGACCTTGGGTGAGATCGTTCGCCGCCGGAATGAACGCCGATACCAGTCGAATTCAGTGTCCGAGGCCTGACATGCAGCAAAACAACAGCAGCCCCAGCGATTGGTCCGAGCTCAAGCCTCTCGTCGATCATATGAGGAGCACTATCGAGGCGGCGCCGCTGGCGCAGAACATCGGCTCGTTCGTCGACGAGCGGGCCTCGGTGAACGGCGACAAGACCCTCTGGACGTTCTTCGAGGAGAGCGAGGGCGGCGTCGCAACCTATGCCGAAGCCAGGTCRGCGATCGAACAGGCTGCGGCGGGCCTCTATGCGGCGGGCGTGCGCAAAGGCGCTCATGTCGCCGTCATGCTTCCCAACATCCCGGCGTTTCCCCTCACCTGGCTTGCCCTGGCAAAACTCGGGGCCGTCATGGTGCCGGTCAATATCGGCTATACCGGCCGAGAGCTCGACTATGTGCTCACGGACTCGCAGGCGACGTATCTCGTCATCCATGCGGACTGCCTGCCCTCCTACGAGGCGCTGAGTGCGGAGGCACCGTTACGGAGTTCCAACGTTCTTGTCGTCGGGGCCGCTTCCGATGCGTCGGATCGATATGCCCGGATCGAGCGGAATCCGCCCGCCCTCCCCGCGGACCTGCCACAACCCGCGCTCGATGACCTCGTCAACATCCAGTACACGTCCGGCACGACCGGATTCCCGAAAGGCTGCATGCTGACGCACCGATACTGGCTCACCATTTCCCTGGTGGCCGCGATGCGAGGCGGCGACGCCGAGAATTCCAGGAATATCCTGGCGGCTCAGCCCTTCTTCTACATGGATCCGCAGTGGCTGACCTTGATGGCGATGCGTGTCGGCGGCCAGATCTTCGTCGCCCGCCGTGCAAGCGCGACGCGCTTCATGGATTGGGTCAGGACATACAAGATCCATTACTGCCTCTTTCCCGAGATCGTCTATCAGCAGGCACCCAAGCCATCCGACGCCGACAATGAGCTGAAGCGCGTTTCGATCTTCGGCTTCAACAAGGAAAAGCACGCCGACTTCGAGCGGCGCTACAACACGATCGCCCGGGAATCCTTCGGGATGACCGAGGTCGGATCGGCGCTTTTCCTGCCGCGAGAGGCCTATCACATGGTCGGCTCCGGCTCCTGCGGGATGGTCGCGCCCTTCCGCGAGGTACAGATCACCGACCCCGAGGGCAATGTCCTGCCCGCTGGTGAGGTTGGCGAGCTTTGCATCCGCGGGCCGGGCATCATGCTGGGCTATTATCGCAAGCCGGAAGCGAACGAAGCCTCTTTCAGGGGGGATTGGTTCCGCACCGGGGACCTGTTCTGGCGCGACGCCGAAGGCTTCCACTACATCGTCGGGCGCTTGAAGGACATGATCCGCAGAAGCGGCGAGAATATCGCCGCTCGCGAAGTCGAAGCTGCGCTGACCGAAATGCCGCAGGTTCTCGAAGCCGCCGTCGTCGGCGTGAAGGATGCAGCGCGCGGCGAAGAAGTGAAGGCCTATATCGTCTTGCAGCCCGGCGTTTCGGAAGCCGAGGCCTCGCCCGAAATGATCTTCGAGCACTGCAAGAGCCGGCTCGCCCCGTTCAAGACACCTCGTTACGTCGAGTATCGCGACGCGCTTCCGAAGACGCCGTCCGAGAAGATCGCCAAGCAAAAGCTCATTGCCGAAAAAACCGACCTTCGCGTCGGCAGCTTCGACCGCGTCACCAATCAGTGGTTCTGATTATATCTAAGGGATAGATCTCATGCCTTTCGAATACGAGCGCGTCGGCAAGATCGGATACTTCACCATCCGCAACGGATCGGTGAACCCGATGACGCCGGCGATGCACAAGCAATTCTATCATATGATGCTCGAATTCCTCGCCGACGACGAGGTGCGGGTCGGCATTCTGCAGGGCGCCGGAGACCGGGCCTTCTCGGCCGGCGACGACATCAAGAACGACTACGCCAAGTTCGCGACGCCCAAGGACGAACTCGCCTATTACCTTGCCCCGAAGCACCGCGTCGCGGAGGGCGAGCCGGACACGTTCACCTGGTCGCGCGAAGTGCTCTCGCTGAACCGATTCAAGCCGATAGTCGGCGCCGTGCGCGGCTATTGCTACGGCCAGGGCATGATCTATCTCAGCCACCTCACGGATATCCGCGTGGCGTCGGAGGATGCCAAGTTCGGCTTCCCCGAGATCGCCTACGGCATGGGTGGGGCGGGCGGCTCGACCCGGTTGTCTCGGTATGTGCCGCATACGATCGCGATGGAAATGCTGCTGACGGGCGACCCGCTCTCGGCGCAGGACGCGCTGCGGGCGAACCTCGTCAATGCGGTGGTCCCTTCCGATCAAGTCCTGGCGAAGGCCGAGGAATATGCCGCGCGCATCGCACGCCACCCTCAACTCGCGTTGCGGATCGAGATGGAGGCCTSGATGCGCTGCATGGACATGTCCCGCCAGGACGCGCTCGACTACGTGAAGAACCTCTACCGCATGCAGCGCTTGGCCTATAACGGCGAAGAGAAGGTCGATGCCTTTCTCTACAAGGGCAAGAGCTGAGCAAGGCGCGCCACAGCTAGCCGCTCGGAGCGGGGCCGCCCCGCCGGGCGGCTCTGCTCCCTGCCCTGCAGCGGCGGCTAGATCTCGGATCGGTTGTCATATCCGGTCAGAGATCCAGCACTTCCGTGTCTGGATCGAGTTTCCTTAAAACCACAATCGACTTTTCGAGCCGACGCCTTAGACCTTCATGCCGGGGAGATTGAGGGAGGCGGTGTTGCCGCCATCGACGGCGAGAGCCTGGCCCGTGACATAGCTCGCGTCCTCGCTGGCCAGGAAGGCGATCACGCGGGCAACCTCCTCGGGATGGCCATAGCGGCGCAATTCGCAGCGTGCGCCCAGCCGGTCCTCCTTCCCCAGTTCGCGCGCCTTCTCGAAGATCGGCCTGGTCATTCCCGTCTCGATCAGGCCGGGACATACAGCGTTCACCCTGACGCCATAGGCGCCGAAATCGCAGGCGGCCGTCTGGGTCATGTTGATGACGGCAGCCTTCGAAGCGCTATAGGCATTCCCGCCCGCACCAGCCCTGATCCCAGCCACGGAGGCGGTGTTGACGATCGCGCCGCGACGGGCCGCGACCATGGCCGCGCCGGCATGCTTCATGAACAGCATCGCGCCAAAGACATTGACCTGCATCACCCGGTCCCATTCCGCGAGATCCTGCTCGAGCGCGCTCCCCTTGGAACTCGCCATGCCGGCATTGTTGCAGAGAACGTCGATACGCCCATGCCGCTCCAGTGCGCGGGACACACATGCGGAGACCGCGTCCTGGTCAGCGATATCCAGCACCGCGACGGAATGGTCCCGGGCCCGCGGCAGGTCGGCCACGACGTTTGCGAGCTCCGCCTCGTTCCGATCGACTAGGACGAGGAGCGCGCCCTCAGCGGCGAAGCGCTGTGCGGTGGCCCGGCCGATACCGCTGGCCGCTCCAGTCACAATGCAGAGCTGGTCCTTGAAACGCATGGTCATCCCTCGCCTCGTCTCAGTATCGGTTGTTCGTGCCGGACAGGGCCACCTGCCGACCCAGTTCGGCCAGCATCCCGGCGCGCTGTGCAACCTCGGCCGCGTTCGCATCGCTGGCATTGCCCAGCACGGAGCGGGCCATCACGCCGTGCAGGATCGCCGACAGACGGAAGAAGGAGAGCGCCAGGAAGACGTGCCAGTCCGGCAGCGAGGCACGGCCGCTCGCCCGACAGTAATGCGCGATCACCTGGTCCTCGCGGGGGATGCCGAGCTCTTTGAAATCGAGCCCCGATAGCCCCCGTCCGCCCGCGACGGTCGGGCTGATATGATAGGGCATGCAGTAATAGGCGAGATCGCTGAGCGGGTGGCCGAGCGTGGACAGTTCCCAGTCGAGCACCGCCGACACCTGCGGGCCATCGCGGCGGTAGCAGAGATTGCCGATCCGGTAGTCGCCATGCACGATCGTGGTTTCATCGGCCACGCCGCAATGCTCGCGCAGCCAATCGGCGAGCCAGGTCAGGTCGGCGATCTCGCCGGCCTCCGAGGAGGCACGATACTGCTTCGTCCAGCGTTCGACCTGACGCGCGACATAGCCGCCGGAGGGACCGAAATCTCCTAGCCCGACATCCTCGGGAACCACCGCATGCAGCGCCGCCAGGGTATCGACGGCGGCGAAATTGAGCGAAGCGCGGTCGTCGCGCGGCAGGTCGGGAAGCGCCAGGCTGTCAAACTGACGCCCGTCGACGAAATCCATGACGTAGAAGGCTGTCCCGATCACCTCGGCGTCTTCGCCAAGCGCCAATGCCTGCGGAACAGCAACCGCTGTCCCCGCCAGCGCCCTGATGATCCGGAACTCGCGCTCGACCTGATGCGCTTTCGGCAGCAGCTTTCCCGGAGGCTTCTTGCGCAGCACGCAGCGTCGATCGGGCGCAGAGATCAGGAAGGTGGGATTGGATTGGCCGCCCTGGAACTGGCGCACCGAAATCGGGCCGCCGAAACCGGGCACATGGGCGTCGAGCCAGCCGGCCAGCGCTCCCTCGTCGAAACGGTGGTTCTCGATCACGTCGACAAGGGTGGCCACGGGAGCGGTCATCATGCACCTCAGCTGATGGTTTCGCCGCCATCGGCGACGATGACCTGGCCGGTGATGTAGGCGGATGCCGGGCTGGCCAGGAAATGCACGATACCGGCGATATCCTCGACCTCGCCGAAGCGGCGCAAGGGAGTGCGCTGCTCCATCTGCGCGCGCCGCTCGGGCGATTCCACCAGCTCCCGCGCGAAGTCGGTGCGCACGATGCCGGGCGCGATCGCGTTGACCCGGATCCCCTTGGGGCCCCATTCGACGGCCAGATTGCGCGCCAGGGCCGCTTCCGCGGCCTTGGACATGCCATAGGCGCCAATGACTCCGGTGCCGCGCAGGCCCGCGATCGAGGACATCATGATGACGGCGCCGCCGCCGCGATCGGCCATCTGCGGAAGGACGAGGTTGCTGAGCCAGATCGCGCTCTGCACGTTGACCGCCATGATCTTGGTGAAGGCCTCGTCCGGCAGGGTGGACAAGGGTCCGTAGACCGGATTGATCGCCGCGTTGCAGACCAGGATGTCGATCCCGCCCCAGACCTCCAGGACGTGGTCGACGAGCCCCTTCAGCTGCTCATGCGAGCCAACATGGCAGGCTTTGGCGATGGCCTCGCCGCCGCTCGCCCGGATTTCCCCGGCCACGGCATCGCAGGCGTCCTGCTTTCGGCTGGACACCACGACCCGGGCACCGCTGCGCGCCAGTTGCTGCGCGGTTGCCTTGCCGATCCCGCGCGACGAGCCCGTGATCAGAGCGACCTTTCCTTGGACGTCGAACATTGCCTGCACCTCAGTTGCGGTAGGCCTTCAGTTCCATGCGGGCGATGCTGTCGCGATGGACCTCGTCGGGGCCATCGGCGAAGCGCAGACTGCGGGACTTGACCCAGGCGGCGGCGAGGAAATGGTCCTGGGAGACGCCAGCCGCCCCGTGGATCTGGATCGCGCGATCGATGACGTCGCAGGCCATGTTCGGCGCTACCACCTTGATCATCGCGATCTCGCGGCGGGCGGCCTTGTTGCCGACCGTGTCCATCATATGCGCGGCCTTCAGGACGAGCAGCCGCGCCGCCTCGATCTCGCAGCGCGAGCGGGCGATCTGGTCACGGACGACGCCCTGGTCCGCCAGCAGCTTGCCAAAAGCCGTCCGCGACAGGGCACGGCGGCAGGCTGCCTCCAGCGCCCGTTCCGCCAGGCCGATCGAACGCATGCAGTGATGGATGCGGCCGGGCCCGAGCCGCCCCTGCGCGATCTCGAAGCCGCGCCCTTCGCCAAGCAGCATGTTGGTGGCCGGCACACGGACATTCTCGAAAGTAATCTCGGCATGGCCATGCGGCGCATGATCATAGCCGTAGACCGTCAGCGCCCGTTCCACGGTGACCCCGGGCGTATCGAGCGGCACCAGGATCATCGACTGCTGCTGATGCTTGGGCGCATCCGGATTGCTCCGGCCCATTACGATTGCGATCTTGCAATGCTCGCTGAGCGCGCCCGAACTCCACCATTTACGTCCGTTGATGACGTAGTCGTCGCCGTCGCGCCTGATCTCGGTTTGAATATTGGTGGCGTCCGACGAGGCCACATCCGGCTCGGTCATCGAGAAGCAGGAGCGGATCGCCCCGTCGAGCAGCGGCTCGAGCCAGTCCCGCTTCTGGCCTTCCGTGCCATAGAGAACCAGCGTCTCCATATTTCCGGTGTCGGGGGCCGAGCAATTGAAGATCTCGGGCGCGATGGCGGAACGGCCCATCACCTCACAGAAATGGGCATAGTCCAGGTTGTTGAGCCCTGCCCCGTAGCGCGTGTCGGGCAGAAACAGATTCCACAGCCCTTCGGCACGCGCCCGCTGCTGCAGTTCGCCGAGGATCGGTGGCGTGCCCCATCGCGATGGCAACGCGGCGTGCCGGCGCTCAAAGACCGCCTCGTTCGGATAGACATGCTCCTCCATGAAGCGCTCCAACGCCGCCAGGCGCGGCTTGTGGATGTCCCTGAGCTCAAACATCTGCTTTGTCCGCATGCTGGGTGGAAGGATTGGGCTGGCTTCCCGGCCGCCAGCGGAACGTGCCTATGCCATGGGCGATGCGCTCGCCGTCGCTGTCGAAGACATGGGCCTCGGCGGTGAAGCTCGACTTGCCGGCCGAGATCGTCCGCCCCTCGACCGACAGCCATCCGGCCCGGACCGGCCGAGTGAATTGCGTGGTCAGTGAAATGGTGATGGCGAAACGTGGCGCCTGCCCCTCTTCGGCGTGCAGGCCGGAGGCGCAGGCGGCGAAGTCGATCATCGTGCAGAGCACGCCGCCATGGACGTAGCCCATGCGGTTGAGATGTTCCGGGCCGATCCGGAGTCCGCCCTTGACGTGACCGACCGCCGACTCCTGGAGATCGAGCCCGAGCACGCCAAAGATGCCGATATCGGCATAGCTCGTGGCTCTCACGACAGGGCCCGGCCGGTCGTGAGGACGATCTTGCCGATGGCGCTGCGCGCAGCGAGCAACTGAAGCGCCTCGACCGTATCGGCGAGATCAAGCGTCCGGCTGATCAGCGGCTTCAGTTTGCCCTCTTCGAACCAGGTGAAGAGCTGGGCAAAATTATCCTTGTTGTCCTGGCGGTCGCGCGCGGCAAAAGTCCCGAAGAAGACGCCCACGAGCGCGCAGCCCTTGAGCAGCAGAAGGTTTRCAGGAATGCGCGGAATGGTGCCCGCGGCGAAACCGACGACCAGAACGCGGCCCTCCCACGCGGTCACGCGCACGGCCTGCTCCAGAAAATCCCCGCCGACCGGATCGTAGACCACGTCGACGCCCTTGTCGGCCGTGAGCTCCTTGACGCGGTCCCGGAGCGATTCAGTTGCGTAGTTGATCAGGTGATCCGCGCCGGCCGCGCGCGCCACCTCCAGCTTTTCGGCGCTGCTTGCGGCTGCGATCACGGTGGCGCCCATCGCCTTGCCGATTTCGACGGCGGCCAGGCCGACGCCGCCACTTGCACCGAGGACGAGAAGCGTCTCTCCGGGCTGCAGCCGCGCCCGCTGCCTGAGAGCGTGCATGCTGGTGCCGTAGGTCATCGAAAAGCCGGCGGCCGTGACCGGGTCCATGCTGGCGGGACGCCTCATCAGCCGTGCGGCACTGACCACGCATTCCTCGGCGAACGCACCCACGCCCACCATGCCGACGACGGGCATGCCGACCTCGAGATGTGTGACGCCATCGCCGACCGAGCGCACGATGCCCGCGACTTCGGTGCCGGGCGTAAAGGGCAGCGGCGGTTTGACTTGGTACTTGCCCTCGACCATCAGCGTGTCGGGAAAATTGACCCCCGCCGCCTCGATGGCGACGCGCACCTCGCCCGGCCCTGGCTCGCCTAATTCCTTCGCTTCGACGACGAGATCTTCCAGCGGCCCAAACGCCTTGCAGATGACTGCGCGCATTTTTCTCTCCCTATGGTTCGGATACGAGGCTCCCGCCTGAGCCGCGGGTCCGGGGACCCGGTAAGCGGCCTCCCGGTTGAATCAGGCGGCCGCACCGGCCCGGCGGGCATCGCGGATCATGTTCCTCGCGATGACCAGTTGCTGGATCTGGGTCGTACCCTCGTAGATCCGGAACAGGCGCACATCCCGGTAGAAGCGCTCGATCCCGGCATCGGCGACATATCCGGCTCCGCCATGGATCTGGACGGCCTTGTCCGCGACACGCCCCACCATCTCGGAAGCGAACATCTTGGCGCAGGCCGCCTCGGTGGCGATGCCATGGCCGGCATCGCGCCGACGCGCTGTCTCTTCCACCATGCAGCGCGCGGCAAAGCTCTCCGCCTTCATGTCGGCCAACATGGCCTGGACCAGCTGGAATTCCGCGATCGGCTTGCCGAACTGGTGCCGCTCCATGGCGTAGGCGAGACTGTCGGCAATCAAGCGCTCAGCGACGCCGACGCAGACGCCGGCAATGGTCAGGCGCCCGCGATCGAGCACCTTCATGGCGGTAACGAAGCCCTTGCCCTCGTAATCCGGCCCGCCAAGGATCGCCGTCTTCGGCACGCGGACATTGTCGAAGATCACGTCGCAGGTATGGGCGCCCTGCTGCCCCATCTTCTTGTCGGTCCGGCCCAGCGTGATGCCCGGGCGATCGGCATCGACCAGAAACGCTGAAATGCCCGCGGCCGTTTTGCTGTCAGGGTCGGTGCGCGCAAAGACCGTGAAGAGGCCGGCGACCGGGGCGTTTGTGATGAAGCGCTTGGTGCCGTTGATGACAAAGTCATCGCCGTCGCGCCGGGCCGAGCTGCGCAGCGACCCCGCGTCCGAGCCTGCTTCAGGTTCGGTCAGGCAGAAGGAGCCGACGCGCTCCCCGCTCGCCATCTCAGGCAGATAGCGGCTTTTCTGCTCCTCGGTGCCGTCGATGATGATGCCTTGCGAGCCGATGCCGTTATTGGTGCCGATCATCGAGCGGAAGGCCGGAGATGTTCCGCCAAGCAGGAACGAGACCTGGACCTCTTCCGAAAGCGTGAGTTCGAGGCCGCCATAGGCCTCCGGAATCGCCATGCCGAACAGCCCCAGCTCCCGCATCTGCGCAATGATCTCGGCCGGCACCTGATCGTTCTGCGACACGAGCGCCTCGTTCGGCCTCAGCTTTTCGCGGACGAAGCGCTCGACCGCGTCGAGCAACTGGCGGAACACATCAGGGTCGAGCGCCATATAATTCCATTCCTCGGAATTTAATTCCATTATTGAGTTTTCTCGCATATGGTCTATCAGACCGTCAAGCCGGCACGGGCGGTTGGATCGGTTCAAGGCCCGCTTCTTTGGGTCGCAATCAGCTGAGCGATGGTGACGAAGCAGTATGCGCAAACGCGAAACGCCGGTGGGCGCCGCCCTGCCGGGCGAGAATGAGGACCAGGACCCCCGCTTCGTCACAGCGCTGGCGCGCGGCCTGAATGTGCTGCGCTCCTTCAAGCGCGGCGATCGCGCTCTGGGCAATCAGGAACTTGCCGACCGCACCGGGCTGGCGAAATCGACGATTTCGCGGCTGACCTACACGTTGAGCAAGCTCGGCTATCTCGAATACTCACCGATGAACGGGCAGTACTCGCTGTCTGCCGCAGCCCTGGCGCTCGGCTTCTCGGCGCTCGGCAACCTGGCCATTCGGGATGTCGCACGGCCACTGATGCAGGAATTGGCCGATCGCGTCGGCGCCTCAGTCGCACTCGGCGCGCCCGACCAGCGCACGATGATCTATATCGAGGAATGCCGTGGTTCGAGCCCGCTGCATCTCGGCATCGAGATCGGCTCGCATATCCGGATGGCGACCTCGGCGATGGGCCGCGCCTACCTCGCAAGCCTGGATCCGGCGACGCGATCGCGCATCGTCGACGTGCTGTGCGACCATGAACCCGACAGCGAGAGCACCCGGGCCGGCATCGAAACCGCCGTCAGCGAATACGCCGTGCATGGCTATGTTCGCTCGGTCGGGGAATGGAAGCAGGAGATCAATTCGGTCGGAGTGCCCATCCTGCTGCACGGCTCACGCCCGTTTGCGTTGAACTGCGGGGGATCGGCTCTCTCGCTGCCAAGGGAGAAGCTGGATGAGGTGGGCGTGCAGTTGCAGGACGTCGCCCGCCGTATCCGCCAGGCGTTGGGCAGCGACTGAACCTGAGGTGATAAAGGGCATGGGTCGCGGCGAAATCCCGACGGCCGCTGACCGACTCCGGAATACCCTCCTCATGAGCGGTCCATGGCGTTCGCCGCCCAACGTAAACCAAGATCTCGTCATGAGGACGGAAATCGACGTTCACAGCATCGACGGGGATGAGAGACCCGCTATAGTTCGCGAAGGTCGAGCATTGGGGGAACAGATGACTATCGCCTCTTACGCAAGTGCTGCCATCGCCGGTCTTGTCGCCGCAACAGCTCTGGTCTCGCATGGTTGGGCAGCCGAGGGTCGCTACGCGGCCTATCAGGGAGCCTGGCTTGCCGACGGCACGGCCTGTGAGGAGATTTTCTCACCAGGCCGAAACGGCATGACCTTCAAGAGCCCACCCGATCTTTTCGTCTCGGCCTTCATCATCAGCGGTGACCRCATCAGAACATCGGCCGCCACATGCAGGATCCAGTCGGTCAAACGTGTCGGCGATCGCGACTTCCTGTCGCTCGGCTGCGTCAACCCGGTCTCGACCTCACAGGTGTCCGCGATCATGGCCAAGGAACCGGATGGCCGCATCAAGCGCTTCTACAGCGCGAACGACACCAGCGGCACCAATTACAGGCTTTGCCCGAAATAGGACGGCACCGCTCGCGGAACCTCACGGTACTATCCTGAGCCGAACGCTGGTTTCGGCATGCGAGGGGCACCTGATCGGCGCCACGATGGGCAGTGCCGGCCACTTGCAGGTCGGTGGAGGGAGCCGGGCCGCCGGTTTGCGCTGGACGGTTCCCGGCATCGGCGGCTTCATGAGCGGGGCCGTGCACTCTTTGATGTTGATCGTAAGCGGCGCTGACCTTGGAAGACGGTTTGGCCCAGGCCGTCCTGCTTCGGCATTGGCCTTGCCGGAGCCGGGCCATTCACGCAGGCACGATCGTGAGGGCGCGCCATGCAACCAAATGGTCCCCAGGCCGACCGCGGCGGCGGGTCGTCCATCGGCAGATTCACCGAGAACCTGTTCGGATGGGCTCGCCGATATCAGATGGGCAACCTCAAACAGGATATCCCGGCGGGCCTTGCCCTGGCGGCCTTCACGATCCCCGAATCCCTTGCCTATGCTTCGCTCGCCGGTTTGCCTCCCGTCGCCGGGCTCTATTGCTATCTCGTGGCCGGCCCCGGCTATGCCCTGTTCGGCGCGAGCGGCCAGCTCGCCGTTGGGCCGACATCCGCGCTCTCGGTCCTGTTTCCGACCGGCTTGTCCGCCCTCGCCGCAGGAGATCTGTCGCGTTACGCCGCCTTGGCGGCCGCGACCGCGATCGTGTTCGGCCTGATCTGCGTCGCCGGACGCCTGCTTCGCGCCTCGCAGACTGCCTATTTCATCTCGGACACGATCCTGCTCGGGTTCAAGACGGGCGCTGCGCTCTACATCGCGTCGACGCAACTGCCCAAGCTCTTTGGCCTGCCTGGCGGGACCGGTAATTTCCTTCCACGTCTCCTGCAGCTTTGGCGGGAATTGCCCACCGCGCACGGCCCCTCGCTCGCCATGGGCATCGCCGCGGTTGTCCTGTTTCTGGTGCTGGAGAAACTGATGCCGCGGCGGCCCACCACCTTGTTCGTGGTGGGCGCCGCCATCATCGCGACTCACCTGTTCGGCCTTGATAAACTCGGGATCGCGATTGTCGGAGACATCCCACAAGGTCTCCCGCATTTCGGTATCCCCGCGATCAAGCCGGAGGACCTGACGGAGCTCGTACCGCTGGCCTTTGCCTGCTTTCTCCTCGGCTTCGTCGAGACGAGTTCGGTTGCAAGGAGCTTTGCCCAGGAGAACGGCACCGAAATCGATACGGATCGGGAGCTTCTGGCCCTTGGTGCGGCCAATCTGGCCGTGGGTGTTTCGCAGGGCTATGCCGTCTCGGGCGGGATGTCGCAGAGCGCGGTCAACGCCATGGGCGGCGCGGTCTCGCCGGCGGCGCTGCTCGTCAATTCGGCAGCGATCCTGCTCGTACTGCTCTTCTTCACGGGCGTGTTCAAATACCTGCCCGAGCCGGTGCTTGCCGCCATCGTGCTGATGGCCGCGAAGCATCTCGTCCGCTTCCGGCAGATCGGCAACCTGCGGCAGGTTGCGTTCGCGGAATGGATCATCGCGCTGGTCGCGTTCTTTGGCGTGCTGATTGCGGGCGTCCTCAACGGGGTGCTCATTGCAGCGGCGGCATCGCTCATGCTGACCATTGCACAGCTCACCCGGCCGGAGATCGCCACCCTTGGCTTCGATGCCGAGAGCAGCAGCTTCGTGAACCTTGCCAATCGCCCCAGCGCAACCACCGCGCTCGGCGCACTGATCCTGAGGACAGCCCACCCCTGGGTCTATTTCAACGTCGAGAATATTCGGCGCGGGATTCTGGACAGGGTTGCCGAGACACAGGGGCTCAAGCTCGTTGTCCTGGATTTTTCACCGATAACCAGCATCGATGGCACCGCGGCTGCGGCGTTGGCCAGCATCCGCCAAAGGCTCGCGGTCGGCGGAATCGCGCTCGAGATCGCGAATCTGCGCGACGAAGTCGACCAGCGGCTGAAACTCCTTGCCCCGGAAGACGGAGAGGTCGCGTACAAGGTGCATCTCGGAATTCGCGAAGCGTTGGCGGCACATGGCCTCCTGGCCCGCGTTCCGGGCGCCACGCCTGCCGGCACATGAGCTCCACTCTCGCCGAGATCGAACTCCATCGCGCGCAGCGTGCCGACGGAGACCGGGGCGGCGGCACAGCATGAACGCCGCCGCCTGCCACCCCGTCAGTGATCAGAGCGCGAGATCGGGGGCGAGCGCTGCCAGGAAGTCCCGGGCATCGAAAACTGCGCCCGGAGCGAAGACGCCGCCTCGTGCCTTCCCGCCGTTCAGGAGCCGCTCGACGGCCTCGACCACGAGCGGTGCGGTGATGGCATAGATGTCCTGTCCGCGCGCGGCCGCCCGCCGTACGGCATCCCCCCGTCGGATCTCGACCTCGACGAGGAATTTTTGCGCCGAGCGCCCGGACGCGTCGGCCGCGACCGGCGCCGGGGTGGAAACGTCGCGCAGGTCGCGCAGCGGCGCCGTGTTCAGGTAGCTGTGAAGGTCCGACAGCTGGAGATGGCTGTCGATCAGGATCGCCTCGGTGAAAGGCAGCTCGACCATCTCCTGCGCGCCAAAGGGTTCGGCGAAGGGCCAGACGGCGTTCGGAGCCGGATCGGGCAGGTGCTGCAGCCTCCCCTCCGCAATCGTCACGCGCCTTGCCGTGTTGCGCTGCCCGGTCACCCGCGTGCCCTCGGTCGGATGCCAGCTGTCCAGGGCGATCGCGACGCGGGCCTCGTCCGCACCGGTCCAGTCGCCCATTGCAGCTGTGACGAGGAGGTCGCTCAGGCCGCCATAGAAGCCCATGGCCGGAATGACGGCGACACCGGTCTCTTCCGCAGCGGAGGAATAGCGCTCGAAGGTCGCCCGGGCGCTGGGCTGTTCCGCCGTCACGTCGAGATAGGGGATGCGTGTTTGCAAGGCCGCCGGCACCAGGAATTCGGCCGTGTCGAGGAACGGCCCGGCGCAGTTGATCAGCGCCGCCGCTCCGGAGAGGACGCGGGCCAGCGCTGCAGAATCCGCAAGCGCTGCAACTTCTTGCCTGACGCCGGCCGGGAAACCCGCCTCCGCCAGCTTCTCGGCATCTCGCCCGATCGCGATGGCCGGGAAGCCGCGCCGCAGCAGCTCCCTGATCACGAAGCGGCCCGTATGTCCGGCGGCTCCGTAGACTGCGATGGCAGGCTTGCTGATCCCTGCCCCCTCGAACTGATCGCTCATGATTCTCTCACGCTACAGACCTGTCTGTTTCTTTCAGGTACAGACAGGTCTGTAGCGTGTCAACTGGAGATCTGCTATCGTCGCCTCGTCAAGGGAGAACAGTGCATGCGGACGGAGCCGACGAACCAACGGCTGGCTGAGGAACCTGGCCAGGTCGACATGCGCGAGCGGCTGCTCGCGACCGCATCCGACCTGTTCTACCGGCGTGGCGTCCGCGCTGTCGGCGTCGATGTGATCATCGAGGCGGCCGGCGTCGCGAAGACGAGCCTGTACCGTCACTTTCGCACGAAGGATGACCTCATCGCCGCGTATCTGCAGCGGGAAGACGAGGATTTCTGGGCATGCTGGGATGGCGTGGCAGCGCGCCACTCGGACGACGGCGAAGCCGAGCTCGACGCCCATATAGCCTGGATCGGCGAGCGTGTCGGCCGGCCCCATTATCGCGGCTGCCCCCAGATCAATGTCGCCGCGGAGTTCCCGGACGAGGATCACCCTGCCCGGCTCGTGGCCCGCACGCATAAGCAGCAATTGCATCGGCGCCTGCAGGACATCGCCGAGCGGCTGCGGGTCAAGCATCCCGAGGTGCTCGCGACCCAGCTCTCGGTGCTCATCAATGGGGCCTTCGTCAGCTCGCAGATCCTGTCCACCTGCGACGCGACAGCGATCCTGCGGCAGATGACGCACGCCCTGATCACCGCGGCCCGGCACGCTCCGGCCCGCGCCGCGTAGCCGCAGCGCTCTCGCTCGGGTCGGCCCCGAGCGCCCCCCCAACACCAGCGGTTCGAGCGATCACATATCCTTGGTCTGGCGGACGGTGTTGAGGAAGGCCCGCACGATCCGGCTGGCCTCGCGCTTCCGCAAGATGACGACATGCGCGTAGGTGTAGATCTCCGCATCCGCGATCGGGATCAGGCGGAGCGCCGGGTCAGGCACGAATTCGGCGACCGAGACATAGCTGATGCCGAGCCCGCGGATCACCGCCTCGCGGATCGCCTCGCGGCTGCCGATCTCCATGACGGTGCGCGGCCGCGTCCTGGTCGCGGCCAGCGCTTCCTCAAAGGCCCGCCGCGTCGTAGAGCCGCGCTCGCGCACGATCATCGCCTCGCCATCGAGCGCCGCAATCTCGATGCTCGCCTGTCCGGCGAGCCGGTGGTCCTCGCGCACGAACACCGCAACCGGATGCCGGCGATAGGGAATGGTGAGCAGCCGATCATCCTCGTCGAGATAGGCGAGCACGGCAACGTCGCAGCGATACTCGAAGAGATCGTCCAAAACTTCGGTCGAATTGCCGATCTTCACGGCGAGTTCGATCCCGGGATAGGCGCGGTTGAAGGCCGCGAGCATCTCGGTGACGTGATAGGGGCCAACCGCGCTGATCGACAACCGGCCGGTCCTGAGTTCGCGCGACTGCTCGAGAAAGGCGATCGCCTCGTCCTCCTCGGAGAACAGGCGGGTGGTAATCGCCAGCAATTGTCGCCCCGCGTCGCTCAGTTCCCGGCGTCGCCCCTTCCGGACGAAGAGCTCGACCCCGTACTCGTCCTCGAGCGCGCCTACCTGTGCGGTCAGCGTCGGCTGGCTGATGTTGAACTCCGCGGCAGCGGCATTGAAGCCGCCTGCCGTCGCAACGGCATGGAACGAGCGAAGGCGCGTATAACGCATAGCAAATTTCTATCTATCACGTCTGAAAAATCAATTTGTTTATTGGGTCGCCCTTTGTGAGCATCCACTCCAACAGCGCCGGGAAAGCGCGGCGGACGAGACGGAACGAGGGTGGAACGCATGCATTGGGCCTATTGGAATCCCGTCAGGATTCGGTTTGGCGCCGGCCTCTTCAACGAGGTCGCCGGCCTGATCGGCAAGCGGCGCTGGGCGCTCGTCACCTATGACCAGCCAATCTTCCGCGACCTGGCTGAGCGCCTGGCACAGGCTGCCGGGGCGCCGGTGGTGACGATCGCCAATATCGAGACCAATCCCGATTGTGCTGACCTCGTCGAATCCTGCCGCCTGTTCGGCGCCTCTGCAGAGCGGGCCGAGGTCATCGTCGCGCTCGGCGGCGGCTCGATGATCGATGCGGCCAAGGTGCTCGCGGCAAGCGGCGGCAATTTCGAGACGGTGCGCCGCCATCTCGTCGACAAGGTCCCGCTCGACGCCTCGGACATCATCCCGATCATCGCCGTTCCCACGACGGCGGGAACCGGCAGCGAAGTCACCTCCTGGGCCACCGTCTGGGATGCCGCAAATGGCAGCAAATACTCGCTCGCCCATCCCCGGCTCTATCCCGAGGCTGCAGTGCTCGACCCGGCCCTGACGCTGGGCGCGCCGCGCGGCCTGACGCTTGCGACCGGGCTCGACGCGCTCTCGCATGCGCTGGAGAGCATCTGGAACGTCAACGGCAACCCGGTCTCGGCCAATTACGCCGTGGAGGCCGCGCGCGAGATCATCGACACGCTGCCGCGGCTGATGGAGCGGCTCGACGATATCGGCCTCAGGGAGCGCCAGATGCGCGCCAGCCTGCTGGCGGGCCTCGCCTTCTCGAACACCAAGACGGCGCTGGCCCATAACATCTCCTACGACATCACGCTGAAAAGCGGCACGATCCACGGCATCGCCTGCTCCTTCTCGCTGCCGATCGTGATGCGCTGGGCCATGGGCACGCAGCCACAATGCGATGCCGCGCTGCGGCGGGTGTTCGGCAGCGATCTCGATGCCGGCGCCGAACAGCTTGGCCTGTTCCTGCAAGGGCTCGGCGTCAAGACCGACCCGGCCGCCTATGGCGTGTCACCGGTCGAATGGGACCGTCTGGTCGCAAAGGCGCTGGAGGGTGAGCGGGGTCGCAATTTCATCGGGAGACAGGCCGCCAAAGCTGCCTAACATCACTCACATCAGGGCTACGGCGCCCGTAATCGGTTCACCGGCAAGGTCAAAGGACCACCGGATCATCTCGGGAGGATGACATGAACATTTCGCGTCGGAAGGTGTTGACGGGTTCGCTTGCCGCAGCGGGGGCCGTTCTGGCCATGCCGCATCTGGTTCGGGCCCAGACGAAGCTGATCAGGGTCGGGCTGATCCCGTCGGAGGATTCCCGTGCCATGCTGGAATCGAGCCAGCAATTGCTGGACGCCCTGGAGAAGAACCTTGGCATCAAGGTCCAGGGCTTCGTCGCCTCGGACTATAATGGCGTCATCGAAGCCATGCGCTCGGGCCATGTCGAGGTCGCCTATCTCGGCCCGTTCTCCTATGTGCTCGGCACCACGGTTGCGCCGATCGAGGCCTTCGCGACCGCCGAAACCGCCAAGTCCGGCCGCACCTATTATCACGCCCAGATCATCACGCGGAAGGACAGCGGCATCAAGGAGGTGAAGGACCTGAAGGGGCGCACCTTCGCCTTCGTCGATCCCTCCTCCACCTCCGGCCACCTCTTCCCGAAGGCCGGGCTGATGAAGCTCGGCTTCGATCCAGAGAAGGATTTCGGCCGCGTGCTCTTCACCGGCTCGCACGATGCCAATGCGCTCGCCGTCGCCAACAAGCGCGTCGATGCCGCGACGATCGCCGACCGCATCTTCGACGCCGCGGTCCAGAAGAAGCTGATCGACCCCGCCGACATCCAGGTCGTCTGGCGCTCCGACCCGATCCCGGAATCGCCGACCTGCTGGCGCAAGAACCTGCCCGACGACCTGAAGAAGCAGATCAGGACCGCCTTCCTGAACATCAGGGACATCACCTGGGCCGATCAGGGCAAGCTCAACCGCTTCGTCGAGACCAATGACCAGGCCTACGACATCATCCGGGACACAGCGAAGGTGCTGAATCTCGATCTGGCCAAGATGAAGTAGCCGCGCCTGGCGCGGTTCCGCGGAGGATCCGAGATGATCAAGATCGAAGGACTGAAGAAGTCCTATGTCGGTCGGCCGGTGCTGCAGGGCATCGACCTGACCGTGAGAGCGGGCGAGTTCCTGGTCGTGCTCGGCCCCAGCGGCGCCGGCAAGTCGACCCTGCTGCGCTGCATCAACGGGCTCGCCCAGCCCGATGCGGGGCGGACGCTGATCGACGGCACCGTCTTCGATGCCAAGCGCAGCGTGCGCGGCGAGCGGCCCGTCGCCATGATCTTCCAGCACCACAATCTGGTGAAGCGCCTCTCGGTGCTGAAGAACGTGCTCGTCGGCCGCATGGCCGGGCTGTCCTCCTTCCTGTCGATGCTGCAGCTCTTTCCCAGGCGCGATGTCGATATCGCGATGGAATGCCTGACGCGGGTCGAGCTGGCGCACAAGGCCAATGCGCGCGGCGACCAGCTCTCCGGCGGCGAGCAGCAGCGGGTCGGCATCGCCCGGGCGCTGGCCCAGCAGCCGTCCGTGATCCTGTGCGACGAACCGGTGGCGAGCCTCGATCCGAAAACGTCGCGCGTCGTGCTCGGATACCTCAAGGCGATCTGCAAGGAAGAAGGCATCGCCGTGATCTGCAACCTGCACCAGGTCGACTATGCCGTCGAGTTCGGTGAGCGCATCGTCGGGCTCAGCGGCGGCCGGGTGATCTTCGACGACACGCCGGACCAGCTGACCTCCGAGATCGTCCACCAGATCTATCCCGGCCTGGAAGACCCCGGCATCAGCCGCGTCCTGAAGCCGCGCGCGCTGGCTCAGCCGGTGCTGACGCCGCTCATCGCCACCGCAACAGCCTGAACGCGACGGGGAGCCCGATCATGTCATTCGGTACATTGCAACTCGTCCTTCGTCCGCCGCAGGGCCGTTTCGGCTGGTGGGGCGTCAGCGCCCTGTCGCTCGCGATCGTCGTCTTCCTGTGGTGGGCCGCGCTCGGTTCGCAGATCAATGCCAGCAACCTGTGGAACGGCATCCCTTATATGTGGGATTTCCTGGTCCGCATGATGCCGCCCAACCCGGATTTTCTGGATCGACTCTGGAAGCCGGCGCTGGAGAGCCTGCAGGTCGCGGTCTGGGGCACGCTGCTCGGCGTCGTCATCGCGCTGCCGATCTGCTTCTTTGCGGCCCGTAATCTCAGCCCGAGCCCGGTCGTCTATCACGCCACGCGCCAGGTGCTGAACTGCATGCGCGGCATCAACGAGATCATCCTGGCGCTGATCTTCGTCGCCGCCATCGGCCTTGGCCCCTTCGCGGGCGTTCTGGCCCTTGCGATCCACGGGGCCGGCATGCTCGGCAAGTTCTTCGCCGAGGCGATGGAAGATATCGACGAGGGACCGCTGGAGGCTTTCCGCTCGGCCGGCGTCGGGCCCTTCCAGACCTTCTTCTTCGGCGTCCTGCCGCAGGTGCTGCCGACCTGGCTGGGCACGGTGTTCTACCGGCTGGAAACCAATGTCCGGCAGTCGACCGTGCTCGGCATGGTGGGCGCCGGCGGCATCGGCTTCGAGCTCGTCTCCTCCATGAAGCTCTTCAAGTACCAGGATACCGCGACCTGCATCCTGATGATCCTGGCGATGGTGCTTGCGGCCGATCTCATCTCATCGCGTGTCCGGGCCATGATCCGCTAACGCCCTTCGACCGTGGCGCCCCTCGCCACGGTCAACTGACCTTCCCGGCGCGGGCCGCCCGCGCTCCCCCCTGCCTCGACCAGCCCATGTCGCTGAAGCGCCAAGTCCGCTTCTCGAAAGGAAGACCCATGCTCACGCGAGCCCCTAACATCGTGGCCGCCAATGGCCGCAGCTATCGCCTGCCGGAGGTTCCGACCGTCGTGGTCTGCATCGACGGCTCCGAGCCCGGCTATATCGAGGCGGCCATCGCCAGGGGACTGGCGCCCAATCTCGACMGCCTGCTGCGCGCCGGCTCCTACCGGCTGGCGCGCTCGGTGATCCCGAGCTTCACCAATCCGAACAACATCTCGATCATCACCGGACAGCCGCCGGCAGTCCACGGCATCGCGGGCAACTATTTCTACGATCGGGCGGCCGGCGAAGAGGTGATGATGAACGATGTGCGCTTCATGCGCACCGGCACCATCATGCAGGCCTTTGAGGAGGCCGGCGCCAAGGTTGCCGTCGTCACCGCCAAGGACAAGCTTCGCACCCTGCTCGGCAAGGGCCTGGATCCGAAGAGCGGCCGCTCGATCGCCTTCTCCTCGGAAAAGGCCGACAAGGCGACGCTGGCCGAGAACGGCATCGAGAACTTGCTCTCCTTCGTCGGCAAGCCCCTGCCGGAGGTCTACTCGGCCGATCTCTCGGAGTTCGTCTTCGCAGCGGGCGTGAAGCTGATCAGGACGTTCCGGCCGGACGTCATGTATCTCTCGACGACCGACTATATCCAGCACAAGGCCGCACCGGACAGCGAGGTAGCCAACGCCTTCTATGCGATGATGGATCGCTATATCGGCGAACTCGATGCGCTCGGCTGCGTGCTGGCGCTCACCGCCGATCACGGCATGAACGATAAGCACCTCGCCTCGGGCGAGCCCGATGTGCTCTATCTCCAGGATTGGGTCGACGCGCGATGCGGCGCCGGCCAGGCGCGCGTGATCCTGCCGATCACCGACCCCTATGTCGCCCATCACGGCGCGCTCGGCTCCTTCGCTACCATCTATCTGTCGGAGGGAACGGACGGCCGGGCGCTCATCGCCGAGCTCGCAGCCACCAACGGCGTCGAGGTCGTGCTGGACAGCGGCGCTGCCTGCGCCCGCTTCTCGCTCCCGGCCGACCGGATCGGCGACATCGTGGTGATCTCGACCCGCCACAAGGTGCTCGGGACCAGCGCCGCGCGGCACGACCTGGCGGGTTTGACCGAGCCGTTGCGCTCGCATGGCGGCCTGACCGAGCAGCTTGTGCCGATGCTGGTCAACCGCGCCGTCGACTGGCCGCAGGGGCCATTGCGCAATTTCGACGTCTTTGACGTCGCCCTGAATTGCGTCGCGGCGTGAGGACCTGGTGATGAACGCTCCCTTCAGCCCGACACCCCGCCGCGAGACGATGCGGATCGCCGGCAAGCTCGTCTCGACCGACGACATGGTCGAGGTCCGCAATCCCTACGACAATTCCGTCGTCGGCCTGGTGCCGGCGGCGCGGCCCGAGCATGTCCGCGAGGCCTTCGCCAAGGCGCGCGCCTTCARGCCGACACTGACCCGCTATGAGCGCCAGCAGATCCTGCAGAAGACGGCCGAGYTGCTGCGCGACCGCAAGGAAGAGTTCGCCCGGCTGATCACGGCCGAAGCCGGRCTGTGCTGGAAGGATTCGCTCTAYGAGGCGAGCCGSGCCTATGACGTCTGGTCCTTTGCGGCCCAGCTCACCATCAAGGATGATGGCGAGATGTTCTCCTGCGACATCTCGCCGAACGGCAAGGCACGCAAGATCTTCACGACGCGCCAGCCCTTGCTCGGGGTGATCTCGGCGATCACGCCGTTCAACCACCCGCTCAACATGGTCAGCCACAAGCTGGCGCCGGCGATCGCCACCAATAACCGCCTCGTGCTGAAGCCGACCGAGCTGACGCCGCTGACCGCGCTCGCRCTCGCCGACGTGCTCTACGAGGCCGGSCTGCCGCCCGAGATGCTCTCGGTCGTCACCGGCAACCCSTCGACCATGGGCGATGCGTGATCACCGATCCCGATGCGGATCTGGTGACCTTCACCGGCTCGGTCCGGGTCGGCAAGCACATCGCCAATACCGCCGGCTACAAGCGCATCGTGCTCGAACTCGGCGGCAACGACCCGCTGATCGTCATGGAGGATGCCGAYCTCGACAAGGCGGCCGAGCTYGCGGTCACYGGTGCGACCAAGAAYTCCGGCCAGCGCTGCACCGCGGTGAAGCGCATCCTGGTGGTCGAGAGCGTCGCCGACGCCTTCGCCAAACTGGTCGTCGAGAAGGCGAAGACGCTGAAATGCGGCAACCCGATGGATCCGGCAACCGATGTCGGCACCGTCATCAAYGCCCGCTCGGCCGCGCTCTTCCAGGGCCGCGTCGACGACGCGGTGACGCAAGGCGCCGAAGTGCTCTACGGCCAGCGGGCCGAGGGTGCGCTCTTCCATCCGACCGTGGTCGACCGCATCCCCTACGCCTGCGAGCTCGTGCATGAGGAAACCTTCGGCCCGGTGATCCCGATCATCCGCGTGCCGAACGATATCGCCGAGGTGATCCGGATCTCGAATTCGACGGCCTATGGCCTGTCCTCGGGCGTCTGCACCAACCGCTTCGACTACATCCAGCGCTTCGTCGCGGAGCTCGAGGTCGGCACCGTCAACCTCTGGGAGGTTCCCGGCTACCGCATCGAGATGTCGCCCTTCGGCGGCATCAAGGATTCAGGCCTCGGCTACAAGGAGGGCGTCGTCGAAGCCATGAAGAGCTTCACCAACGTCAAGACATGGTCCCTGCCCTGGACGAGTTGATCTCCGCCGCCGCAACGCGCGCCGATCGTCCGGTGCGCGTCCGGAACAGACCGCCCGTGCGTGGATTTAGCCGGCTCGCCAGCCATGCCGTCCACAATCCAGCTTCATCCCCCGCTAGCGGACGCCCCAGGTCTCTCTGTATGGTTACGTTAGGTCAGTGGAGACTGTCGTGGCTATCGCGTTCGGGCAATTCATCGGCGCCTTTCTGTTGGCCGTCATTCTGACGACGATCATCTCCGCGCTCATTCGCAGATTCACCACCACCTCCCGCGTGTTCATCGCCAATGGGCTCTCACTGACCATCGCAACGTTGCTGGGCGGTCTGGGAATGGCCGATGGCGGCGATCCAGATTTTTTCAACTCCTTTGGAACATACGTCCTTCCCCAACTGGCGGTATTTGCCATCGACTTCCTGCGTAGCCGTGGCGCGGCTGCACGCGGGCGGACAAAGCCCAAATCGATGGCCTTCAATCGGGCTGATCCGCCCATGCGCGGTGCTGCGCGCGATATCGCCGCGCCTGCTGCGCCTTCGTCCGCTGCGGCGGCATCCGGCCCCGAGGCCGATCGGCAGGCGCGCCTCCTGCCACCACCGATCGAGCCGGCTGGCCCCACCAATCCCCGGAAGAACTTCATCGTCCGGCACTGGCGCGGCGAGCTGAGTCTCGGCTGGTCCTTCTGGGGCATCGCCGTCCTGGGCAACATCGTCGCGCTGATCACGATCCTGGTGCTCAACCTGATCTTCTCCACCGACACGGGATACGATCCGGCACCGCTCTTTTGGCTCAATGTTCTGACCTGGCTTGTCGTGACGCTCATCG
>NZ_JBFTZN010000053.1:0-55754 GCF_056406775.1 Allobosea sp. P1_A7 | reverse complement strand
GAGATGCTGTAACGGGGCCTGCGTCGCGCGCTGCCCATTGCCACTTGCGTCTRGAAGGGCAAGCTGTCGCCGTTCCCGTACCGACCCTGAAGGTGGAGGATTACGGGATGWGGCTGTTCATCGGATTGGATGTGTCATTGGCGAAGACTGCGGTCTGCGCCATCACCGAGCACGGCAAGATCGTGAAGGAAGCGCAGGTCGCCAGTGACCCAGAGGCCGTGGCGGGATATGTGCTGGCGTTGGGCGGAACGGTTGCAACGATAGGGCTGGAGGCCGGCCCTTTGTCGCAGTGGCTGCATCGCGGGCTCACTGACGTCGGACTGGATGTGGTTTTGATGGAGACCCGCCAGGTGAAGGGCGCGCTCAAGGCAATGCCGATCAAAACCGATCGTCGTGACGCCGAGGGGATTGCTCGGCTGCTTCACCTCGGATGGTTCCGCCCGGTGCACTGCAAATCCATTTCGGCGCAGGAAGTCCGCGCCCTTCTGGTGAAGGTAGRCGCGATCTCCCGCGGTCGCTTCGACGTCCGCATTCGTGAACTTGCCGAAGGCAATGCCATGCTGGAGGCCGCAACAGCGCCCATGCTCCGGGCGCGCGCCAGCTTGCGCCACGAACTCGCCGGGCTCGAGCGACAGGTCCGGCTCCTTGCGCAGGAAGACCCCATCTGCCGCCTCCTGATGACGATGCCCGGCATCGGCGCTGTCGTCGGCTTGACCTTCCGATCCGCGGTTGATGATCCGACGCGGTTCTCTTCATCGAAAAAAGTGGGACCCTGGGTCGGCCTGACGCCATCGCGCAACCAATCCGGCGAGCGCGACGTCTCGGGCGGCATCACCCGCGCCGGTGACGCAAATCTCCGAAGAGCACTTTGCCAGGCGGCCACCGTCATGATGAACCGTGGGCGCTCATCATGGCTGAGAAGCTGGGCGGCACAGGTGGCGAAGCGCAGGGGTACGAAGCGTGCAATGGTCGCGCTGGCGCGGCGGATRGGGTCTATTCTGCACCGGCGGTTCCGATTGATGCCGTGGTCAGGACTGTCGCCGACCTCGGTCGAGCGCGCCTATGAGATAGGCACATCGGACGCCGTATTGGACCAGCATCATGTTGGCAGCCGTCGCGCTGACCACGGACCGAAGCATGAACCCGGGGAGATCTYAGGKSGAGGSCGCGTAGCCAGCCARGCTGGACGGYRTCGRCCAATGTGSATCGCYACRCGACCGCCTATCCGAGCGGCCGAATAATTATCCGCGCCAAAATCAAGTTGACTCAGACGGCCCCGTTACCGAAGTCCTGAGCCTAGATCCTGAAGGCGTTGGGCACGATTGAATTTGGCTCGGCCCGGACGGGCGGGATCGGGCGCTGAAGGTTCGGCAAACCACTCTTGGATTAGCAAGCTGAGCTTGATCGTCTGGACCTTATAGCCGTTCTTCTCGAGGTCCTCGGAAAGCCGGAGCGCCACTGTAGAGCAACCGGCGCCGGCATAACCGACCAAACCTATTACGAGCTCTTGCGACAAAGGTGAAACGGGCTGAACGGAAACCAGGTTCTCGTTATGGCTCGCGAGTTTGGCCTGCCCCATTATCGCCCCTGCATTCAGCGAATCTGAGCTTCGTGGCCCAGAATTCCTTCCAGATACAATTCATGCATGACAGGCCAAGTGCAAAGAAGCCTGCAGAAGCTTATCTACAGGTTTTTATCCGCACCACGCTCTTTCAACCTCAAGAATTGGCCTGAGCTGACGCAATTGGAAGAGATCCTCTGACCAGCGATTTTCAATGGTGTAACGGGCCGCCGCACCACTACGCCGCTTGGTCACAGGCTGCATATGCCGGCCGTGATGCATCCGATGGCCTCGGTGACCAAGCCTGCCGCAATCGAGAGCCCAAAAGCGGAATTTCTCAACTGCTGCAATGGGGCCGACTTCGACGTCCTCGCCCACCATCTAACTGGACCGCCTCAAAGCGGACGTCCCAGACGTCCGAAAAGGGCGAATGTCGCCCGTTGGCCAGTTTACGAACTGCCCACCCGAAAGCGGGCTCCCCGGATGTCGGCAAAGGCCTCTCCTGCACCTAGCCCCCACGACGCGTGCCAACGTTCTAGGTGACCTCTCCGAGAGTGCATAACGAGTGAAAAAGGGAGGGCGTGGTTACGCCACGCCCTCCCTTTTAGCTATGTACTTCGATGTATGTTCGCATCGCAGGGGGATATCGCCCAAGCCTTTGGTAAAATTGATCTATCACCTAAACGCGCACGAAGTATGCATGCTTAGGGTATAAGTCGTGAGCCGGGCTTTTTTTTTGGTCGTTCGCGCGAGATCGGTCTTCCCTTGGGGGCAGGCGGGCCGGTCTTGCTTGATGGAACTCGGTTTCCCTTGCGACGAAAGTACTATCCTGCAGAAAATGCATAGGGGGCATGCTTTCCACTTGCGCGGATCACAGGACCTGCTTTTCTGGAGCGCGCGCGCAAAGCCGGATCAACCGGTGCCGCTGAACGTCTCTGAGGGGAGAAAAATCCAGATGAAGCGTCGCCATTTCTTGAAGGTTGCCGGGGCGGGGGCTGCCGCTGGCGCCATTGCCAGCCCGGCCATCGCCCAGCCTATGCCTGAGCTGAAATGGCGAGTGACCTCGTCATTCCCGAAATCCCTCGACACGATCTACGGCGCTTCCGAGATTCTCGCGAAGGCCGTGTCGGAAGCGACCGACGGGAATTTCCAGATCCAGGTCTTCGCAGCCGGCGAAATCGTTCCCGGCCTGCAGGCCGCCGATGCGGTGACCAATGGCACTGTCGAGATGTGCCACACCGCTTCCTATTACTATGTCGGCAAGGATCCGACCTTCGCCTTCGGCACTGCGGTGCCGTTCGGCCTCAATGCGCGCCAGCAGAACGCCTGGTTCTACCATGGCGGCGGCAATGAATTGCTCAACGAATTCTACAAGAAGCACAACATCTACGCGATTCCCGGTGGCAATACCGGCTGCCAGATGGGCGGCTGGTTCCGCAAGGAGATCAAGACCGTCGCCGATATGCAGGGCGTGAAGATGCGCATCGGCGGCTTCGCCGGACAGGTCATGAGCAAGCTTGGCGTCGTGCCGCAGCAGATCGCCGGTGGCGACATCTATCCGGCGCTGGAAAAGGGCACGATCGACGCGGCCGAATGGGTCGGCCCGGCCGATGACGAGAAGCTTGGCTTCAACAAGGTTGCGCCGTTCTATTACTATCCGGGCTGGTGGGAAGGCGGCGCTGCGCTGCATTTCTTCATCAACCAGGCGAAGTGGGAATCGCTGCCGAAGGTCTACAAATCGGTGCTGACCACGGCGGCGGCACTGGCGAATGTCGACATGCAGGCCAAATACGATGCCAGGAATCCCGCGGCCCTGAAGCGTCTCGTCGGCGCCGGTGCACAATTGCGACCGTTTTCGCAGGAGATCATGGAAGCCTGCCTCAAGGCATCCAAGGAGGTCTATGCCGAGACCTCAGCCAAGAACCCCGACTTCAAGAAGGTCTATGAGGCGATGTCGGCCTTCCGCGGCGACGAATATCTCTGGTTCCAGATCGCCGAATACAGCTTCGACAATTTCCTGATCCGCGCGCGCGCGGCCAACCAGCTCTGAAGAGAGCGACCCGCCGGGAAACCGGCGAACTCGATCCCTGTCGGACCCCGGCCGCGAGGCCGGGGTTTTTCGCATCCGCCGGGCATGCCAATGGGGCGGCGGCCGGCCATTGCTTTGCCGCGCTTGCGGGCTAGACTCAGGGCTGGTCACGCCTTGCGCGCCGCTTGCGCATCTGTTCGGGAAGTCTTGCGAATGCCGCGTCTGATTGTCGGTCTGCTCGCCGTGTTCGCTGCAACGGTCCCCGCCGCGGCTCAGTCGATCGGCGAGCCCCTCCCTGGCCGCGGCGTCCCGTCGGCCAAGCTGCCTGCACCCAAGCTGGACAAGGCGACGCGTCCCTGCCCGGAATATGGCCCCGGCTATGTCAGGGTCGATGGTTCCTCTTTCTGCGTGCGCGCGGGCGGCTCGGTTCGGGCCGAATTCGGCAAGCGCTCCGATAATCGCTATGGCTCTGCCGTCGGTGCCACGGCCCAGCTCGAGGCACGCGGCGAGTCCACCCTCGGGCCGGTGCGCGCGATCGTCCGCGGCAAGGTTCAATCCGACCGGGGCTTGTTCGGCGACAGCTTCTATCGCTGATCCCAAGCGCTGCCGTCCGGACATGAAAAAAGGCGGGGATCGCTCCCCGCCCTTTTTGTTTCCGCTGACCGGCGCCTATTTGAGGTTGAGCGTCGGCGGGGCGTTGAGGTCGAGACCTGGCATGCTGCCGCCCAGTCCCGGGATCTGGATGGAGTCGAACTGCTTGTCGATCGACTTCTGGTCGAGCTGAATGGCCGACGCCTTGTAGTGCATCACCATCTTCGGGAAGATGATGACGAGCGCCACCATGATGCACTGGATCACCACGAAGGGCACGGCGCCCCAATAGATCTGGCCGGTGGTGACGGGCTCCATCTGCAGGCCCGTGACCTTGTCCTTGTAGCGGTGCTTGGGCGCGACCGAACGCAGGAAGAACAGCGCGAAGCCAAAGGGCGGGTGCATGAAGCTCGTCTGCATGTTCACGCCCAGGATAACGCCGAACCAGATCAGGTCGATGCCGAGTTTCTCGGCCGCGGGGCCGAGCAGCGGCACCACGATGAAGGCCAGCTCGAAGAAATCCAGGAAGAAGGCCAGCAGGAAGACCATCACGTTGACGACGATCAGGAAGCCCGTCGCGCCGCCGGGCAGCCCGACCAGCAGATGCTCGACCCAGACATGGCCGTTGACGCCGTAGAAGGTCAGCGAGAACACGCGCGCGCCGACCAGGATGAAGAGCACGAAGGCCGAGAGCTTGGCCGTCGACTCCGTCGCCTGCTTCAGCAACTCGAAGGAGAGGCGGCGCTTGCTGAAGGCGAGCAGGATCGCACCCGCCGCGCCCATCGCGCCGCCTTCGGTCGGTGTCGCGACGCCGATGAAGATCGTCCCGAGCACGAGGAAGATCAGCGCCAGCGGCGGCACCATCACGAAGATGACCTGCTCGGTCATGCGCGACAGCAGCTTGAGCCCCAGCATCTTGTTGATCAGCGCGATGACCAGCGAGACGCCAACCATGATCGACATCGTCAGCACGACGAAATCGGCCCCGGCATCGACCTTGGTATAGAGCTTCATATAGGCGTAGGCGACGCAGAAGGAGATGATCGCGACGACCAGCAGCGAGAACCGGCGTGTCTTGCCGTCGGCGTCGCGCAGGGTCTGTGCCTCCGGCGGCAGGCCGGGAGCGCGCTTCGGGTGGACGATGGTGACAAGGAAGACGTAACCGGCGTAGAGCCCGGCGAGGACGAGGCCTGGGATGAAGGCGCCCTCATACATGTCGCCAACGGACCGGCCGAGCTGGTCGGCGAGCACGATCAGAACAAGCGAAGGCGGGATGATCTGCGCCAGCGTTCCGGACGCCGCGATCACGCCCGAGGCGAGCCGGCGGTCATAACCGTAGCGCAGCATGATCGGCAGCGAGATCAGGCCCATCGAGATGACGGAGGCGGCGACGACACCGGTCGTGGCGGCGAGCAGGGCGCCGACGAAGATCACGGCATAGGCGAGGCCGCCGCGGACAGGGCCGAAGAGCTGGCCGATGGTGTCGAGCAGATCTTCCGCCATGCCCGAGCGCTCGAGCACCAATCCCATGAAGGTGAAGAAGGGAATGGCGAGCAGCACGTCGTTGTTCATCGTGCCGTAGATGCGTTCCGGCAGCGCCTGCAGGAAGTTCTCCTGGAACATGCCGAGGTCGATGCCGATCAGCGCGAAGAGCAGACCGTTGGCGGCGAGTGCGAAGGCGACGGGGTAGCCGAGCAGGAGGAAGAGCACGAGGGCGGCGAACATCACCGGCGCCATGTTGACGCGCAGAAAATCCCCGATCCCCGCGGCATGGGCATCGCCCATATGCAGGCTGAAGAAGGCAGTCAGGGTGAGCGCGAGCAAAAGCCCGGCTGCGCGCGCGAAGCGGGAGGCGGTCATCGGCGGTTTCCGGAGTTCTTCTGGGTTGCTCACGAAGCCAGGCCCTGGGCCTTGGCTTGATCCAGCAGGCGTTGCGCTTCCGCTTCCGCAGCGGCCGCATGGCCACGCAACGTCTCTTCGTCCTCCAGGAGACCGCGCATGATCGCGATCTGCTTGATGACTTCCGAAATGCCCTGACAGAACAGCATGAAGAAGCCAACGATCAGGAGCCCCTTGGCGGGCCACTGGGGCAGGCCGCCGGCCGAGAGCGACTGTTCGTTGACCGCGTAGGAGCGCCAGAAGAACGGCCAGGAATGGTAGATCATCAGCGCGCAGAACGGCAGCAGGAACAGAAGATGACCGAGAAGGTCGATCCATTGCTGAACGCGCTTCGGCAGCTGGCTGTTCAGGATGTCGATGCGGATATGCTCCTTCACCTGCAGCGTCCAGGAGGCGCACATCAGGAAGACGGCGCCGAACAGCATCCATTGCAGCTCGAGCCAGGCATTCGACGACATGTTGAAGATCTTGCGCACGATCGCGTTTACCGTCGCGACGATGACGGCCAGCAGGATCAGCCAGGCAACTTTCTTGCCGATCTGACCGTTGATCGCGTCGATGATGCGGCTGACCTTGAGAAGTCCCTGCACACCCGCTCTCCCAGATTATGAATGCACGCGGCGCATGAGGGCCATGTCGCGCTGGTTATGCGCTGGTTATACGAAGGTCTGGGGCAGCACAAGATTACGCAGGGCGACGGGTTGGGGATCAGCCGTGTMGCCGGAAGCCGCTGAAACGCAAGGAAAATAGCCCGATCGCCATCATCAGCCACATCGTGGCGATCAGGGACTGCGGCCAAAGTATGACAAGCCAGCTGATCACGATTGTGGCCAACGCACCGACCCCCAGCTGGATGGCTCCCATCAGCCCGGCTGCGGAGCCGGCAAGCTCGGGTTTGGCGGACAGCGCTGCAGCTGCCGCACCGGGAATCGTCAAGCCATTGCCGACCGAGCTGATCGCCAGCGGCAGGAAGAGGGTCAGCGGCGTCCAGTAATCGCTCATCGCGAACACCATCGCGATGCTCATCATCACGACAGAGATGATCAGGCCAATCCGCACCAGGGGAGCGGCCCCGCGCCTGACCGCGAGCCGCGACATCGCGAAGTTCCCGACCATGTAGCCGAACGCGCTCAGGATGAAATAGGCRCCATAGACATCCGAGCCCCGGCCCATCGTCTCGACGACGATGAAGGGGGCTCCGGCGACGAAGGCGAAGAACGCGGCCGATGTCATCGAAAGCGCGATGACGTTGACGATGAACTCCCGGTCGAGCGCCAGGTGCGGGAAAGAGCGGAACACGCCGAGCAGCGATGTCCTGATGCCGACATTCGGAGCGGTTTCCGGCAATCGGGCCGCCGTCAGCAGGAGAACGAGCGCGCCGGCTGCGGTCATCGCCCAGAAGATCATCCGCCAGCCGAACCAGGTTTCGATATGGCCGCCGAGATAGGGTGCGATCATCGGCGCCACCACCATGACCATGGTGACGCTGGCGATCTGGCTCGCCGCCTCGTCGCGATGGGCGCTATCGCGGATGATGGCCCGGGCCAGCGCGAAAGTCGTACCGGCACCAGCGCCCTCCAGCACGCGCGCCGCCAGCAGGACTTCCGTGGTGGGGGCCAATGCTCCGAGGATCGAGCCGAGAATGAAGACGATGATCCCGGCATTGACGCAGGGCCGCCGCCCGAAGCGGTCGGAGAGGGGGCCGATCAGCAACTGGATCAGCGCGACCGAGACGAGATAGAGCGTCAGCGTCAGCTGGATCGTCGCGTAGTTCGTGCCGAAATGGCGCGCCACGGCCGGTGTCGCAGGGGCGAGAAGGTTGAGAGCGATCGGCTGCAGGGTCGAAATCGCGACCAGAACGAGCAGGGCGGGCTTCGCTGCGACAGGCCGGCCGCTCATGACGCAGGGCCACCCTCGATCTTGAGCTTGGCACTGGGGACGACGCGCTGGCGATGCAGGGTGTAGAGGCCGCTGCCGGCGATCAGCGCGATGCCGGTCACGGCCCAGGCGTCGGGAACCTCACCCCAGAGCAGGTACCCGATCAGCACCGCGAAGGCGACGCCGGAATAGCGGTAGCCGGTGACGACCCCGACATCGGTGTTCCGGAAGGCGTTGACGATGCAGAAGCTGCCAAGCGAAACCAGCACGGCCGCGCCGCCGACATAGACGGTCTCGATCCGGCGGATCGGCACCCAGGTCTCGAAGAAGCCGAGTGCGAAGGCGGAGAGGCCGACGATGATCGTCGCCGTGAACGAAATCACCGTCGAAGGGACGTGGTTGCCGATCCTGCGGGTAACCAGATCGCGAGCCGCGGCCAATATCGCGCTGACGAGGGCCGCAATCGCGGCGATGTTCATATGCTCGGGCGTCGGCCGGATCACGACCAGCACGCCGATGAAGCCGACCGCGACGGCAACCGTCCGGCGCCAGCCGACCTTCTCGATGCCGAGCGCCACCGCGAGGACGAGGATGATGAGCGGGGAGGCCATCAGGATGGCGGTGATGTTCCCGAGTGGGAGCTTGGCCACCGACCAGATGAAGATCAGGGCGATTGCGGCCTCTATCATCCCGCGGAGCAGGACCAGCGGCCTGAACATTTCGCCGAGCTTGCGGCCTTCGCCCATCATCCAGATCATGGCGAGGGCCGTCGTCACCGCAAAGACGGCCCGCAGCGAGATTGCCTGCCCGACGGGGTAGACTTCACGTGCCAGCTTCATGAGCGCGTCGTTGCAGGTGAAGAGAAACATCGCCAGCAGCATGGCGATGATTCCGCGACGGTTTTCGGCTGAACTGGCCAAGGCAAGGTCCTGGTGGCGTCGGGAGGCCGTCGCGCAGAAGTTCTGCGCCGGGCTCTCGGCGGCTCACGCTTCCGGAAAGCGGCTGAGCGAGAAGGGTTTGAGATCGAAAGCGGATTGGCCGGTGGTGGAGAGGTCGGCGAGGATTTCGCCGATGGCGCTGGCGAATTTGTAGCCATGGCCGGAACAGGCGGATGCGAACACGGCCTGCGGGACGCCCGGCACGGCGTCGATCACGAAATCCTCGTCCGGCGTCACAGTGTAGACGCAGCCTTTCAGGCTGAGCGGTTCTCCGGCGGCATCGGGCAGGTAGCGGGCGAGGCAATCGCGGATCAGCGCCACCTGGCGCGGGCTCGGAGTGCGGTCCGGCTCGCGCGGATCCATCGGCTCGCGCCCGAAATGCGGGCCGCCGAGCTTGAAGCCAGGATGCTCGTAGAGCGGAAAGCCGTAGAAGGTGCCTTCCTCGACACTGAGGATGAAGACCGGGAAGGCTCCCGGACGATACAGCTCCGGCCGTCGCGTCGTGAACCAGCCGATGGCCTGCCGCACCGTCGAGACATTCGCGGCCAATGCCGGGACCGCGTCGGCGATCCAGCCGCCGGAGGTGATCACCAGCCGGCTAGCGGAATAGGTGCCGCGGTCGGTGCGCACGACCACGCCGCCTTGCGCGGTCGGCGCCCAGTCGAGCAGCGGCTCATTGGTCCGGATCTCGGCGCCACGCGATTGGGCGAGGCCGACATGGGCATAGATCGCCTTCTCGGAGGCGACGAACCCGCCATCGGGCTGCCAGAGACCGACATGTCCCGCCGGCAGCTGAAAGCCAGGGAAACGGCGCGCGATCTCCGGGCCCGAGAGCACCTCATGCGTCAACCCGTGGTCGAGGCAGGAGCGCAGCGAGGACTCGACCGGCCCGGCGCCTTCGGGTGCGAGATCGAGCGAACCGGTGACGTGCAGCAACTGCATGCCCGCTTCCGCGCCGGTCTCGGACCAGAGCTGATGCGCGCGCCGGACGATCGGCACGTAATGCGAGCCTTCGAAATAGGCGAGGCGGATGATCCGCGTCATGCCATGTGACGAGCCCATCGCATGGCCGAGGTCGAAGCGCTCGAGGCCAAGGACCTTCAGTCCGCGCCGCGCGAGATGCCAGCAGGCGGCGGAGCCCATGGCACCGACACCGGCAACGATCACATCGTAGCTATGACTGGTCATGGGCTGGCCTGGGGGAGGGCGATGCGGATGATCAGAGCTTTAGCTGCAGCCTCGCATTGGGTCCATGCCGGTCCGGGACGGCGAATCCCGCTTCCGGCGCATGGCCCTGCGCGCTTTCGGCCTCTCGTTTGGGCAAGTCGTGGCTTCGGGAGAAGCTTTGTTAACATTGCCCGACCATAAAGGTTCGACTTTGCGCTGTCCGGGATTGGCTGATGTTTCGCGAAAGGGTCCGGCGCTGGTTGGGCACCCAAGACCGTGCCGTTGCAGCCGGGCCTGTCGCCACTGCGGAGCCGACGTCGCCGGCAGGAGCGATCGAACTTCCCGATCCGCTCGACGATGCCTCGATCCGCGAAGCCGTCAATGCGCTCGAGCAGGATGTCGTTGCCGCCCTGCGACGCCTCACCGGGCGCCTCTATGAGGCAGAGCATACGTCGAGCCAGGCCGAGGGTGGTTCGATCGGCATTCACAGGCGTACCGGCGATCTGAGGCAGGCGGCCGAGACGGCCAGCATGAATTCGAGCGCGCTCGCGACCGCCACCCAGCAGGTCTCCGACGCGGCCGAGCAGGTCGGCAGCTCGATGAATGGCGCGCGCGACATGCTGGAGGCGGCGGCCATGCGTGCCGGCGAGGCGACGCACATGATGACAGGCCTCGCCTCCGCCACGGTCGAGATCCGCAGCATCGTCGATTCCATTGCCGAGATCGCGCGCCAGACCAATCTGCTTGCCTTGAATGCGACCATCGAAGCGGCGCGCGCCGGCGAGGCCGGCCGCGGCTTCGGCGTGGTTGCCCAGGAAGTGAAGGCGCTTTCCATCGAGGTGCGCGACGCGGTCGACCATATCCGCAACCGTGTCGATCGGCTGACCCAGACGGCCCAGGGCTCGGCCGCGATCGTCAATGATGCGCTGCAAATGGTGCGGGACGTCAATCCGGTGATCGCGGCGATCGGCAGCGCCTCGCTCGAGCAGGCAGCAGCGGCCTCGGAACTGTCGCGCAGCGCCGACGAGACGGCCCGCTTCATCGATACGGTTTCCCGGCAGGTCGGTGAGATCGACGAAATGGCCTTGGGCGCAGCGGCCCGCAGCGCCGAGGCGCGCGCCGCCATGTCGGATGGCGCGCGCCAGGCCGAAGGACTGATGGGGCGCTTCGTGCCATTGCTGCGGCACACCGTCTTCGCCGACCGCCGCCAGCATGACAGGTTCCCTGCGGAGTATCCGGTCGAGGGACACTTCGGCGCCACGACCTTCAACGCGCAGACGATCGACCTCGGCTTGGGTGGAACGCTGCTGCTCGCCCAGTCCGATCCCGGCATCCGCCCAGGCACGGGCGGGACGATCACCATCGCTGGCCTGCCGCCTTTGGCCTGCCGTCTGATGGCGTCGAGCCAGCTCGGCCTGCATGTCGCCTTCGGCGAAGCGACCGTCAGGGAGCATGAGCCCCTGCGCCGTCTGCTCGACGAGATCGAAGAATCCTATCGGCCGCTGATCGAGCGCGCGCAGCTCTTCGCGGTTCGCCTGGGCACGCTCTTCGAGCAGGCACTGCGGGATGGGAAACTGTCCGAGGCCCAGCTCTTTGACGTCAACTATCTGCCCGTGCCGGAGACCGAGCCGCAGCAATACACCAACAGCGCCTTGCCGGCCCTTGAGGCGCTGTTGCCGCCGGCGCTCGCCGAGGAACTGGCCAGCGATCCGCGGCTGGTCTTCGCCCTGCCGATCGATCGCAACGGCTATATTCCGGTGCACCACCCCGAGTTCGCCCATCCGCAGCGCAAGGGCGATCCTGCCTGGAACGCGCCGCATAGCCGCAACCGCCGCATGTTCCACGATCGCGCCGGCATCATGTCGGCCCGCTCCGTGCGCCCCTTCCTCGTCCAGTCCTACCGGCGCGACATGGGCGATGTCACCCAGCTCATGCGCGAGGTCGACGCGCCGCTCCGCGTGAATGGCCGGCATTGGGGCGGTGTGCGGATGGCCTATCGGATGTAGGAGGCCGGGGCGCCTGCGTGACGGGCCGCAGCCACCTGGAGAGTGACCGGTTCCCTCAACGTGCTCGTCCTTGCGCCGGGCAGCGGCATCGTAGAAAGAGCTCTGCCCTGAATGGAAGAGCACTGGCATGCCGCCGCCCATCACAGTCGAACTGCACCCCCATGATCCCCATTGGTCCGATCTCGCCGGGCGCGAGGCGCAACGTCTTGCGGAGGCGATCGGGCCATGCCTGCTCATCGTTCATCACGTCGGTTCGACAGCGATCCCGGCCATTCACGCCAAGCCGATCCTGGACCTTCTGCCAGTGGTCGGGAGCCTGGCTGCGCTCGATGCCCGGCAAGGCGAGCTGGAAACGCTCGGATACGAATGGTGGGGAGAGCTTGGCTTGGCCGGCCGGCGCTACCTTACGAAAGCCGATACGGAGACGGGGCGCAGGCTCGTCCAGCTCCATTGCTATCCCGAAGGCTCCCCGGAGATCACGCGACACCTGGCGTTCCGCGATTATCTCCGGGCCCGTCCCGACATCGCAGCCGCCTATGATCGCGTAAAGGCGGACTGCCGGAGCCGGCACCCCGACGACTCCCACGCTTATGGCGACTGCAAGGATGCGTGGATCAGACAGGCGGAGGCAGATGCTCTCGCGTGGTATCAAAGCCACTGAGCTGCGACGTCTTTGAGACCGGCCGGCCCCGACCTGAGCCAGCCGGCGGGGATGACAGGCCGTCCCCGTGGATAACCGCAGGCCGCAGGTCGCGCTTCCGGATCGTCGGGAGTTGCCCGCTTGGGCGACAGGGGCGCAGGTTATTGCCGCTGGAGACAAGTCTGGCACATTCGGCTGCGCGCGCCGACCGTCAGCCCCCCGTCACGCTCATATGGCGCCTGACGGCAGGGCGGGCATGCCTTCGGTCGATGACGAAGTCATGGCCCTTCGGCTTGCGCGAGATCGCCTCGTCCATGGCACGGTAGAGCAGGGCATCGTCGCCGGAGGCGCGCACGGCGGCGCGCAGATCGGCGGCGTCCTCCTGGCCAAGGCACATGTAGAGAGTGCCGGTGCAGGTCAGGCGCACCCGGTTGCAGCTTTCGCAGAAATTATGGGTCATCGGCGTGATGAAGCCGAGCAGCCCGCCGGTCTCGCGAACTCGGACATAGCGCGCCGGGCCGCCGGTACGATAGGGATCCTCGTCGAGCGTATAGCGGTCCATCAGCCTCGCGCGGACGATCGAGAGCGGCAGGAACTGGTCGATGCGTCCGGGCTCGATCTCGCCGAGCGGCATCACCTCGATCAAGGTGAGGTCCATGCCGAGTCCATGGGCCCATTGCATCAGGCCCTCGATCTCATCCTCGTTGACGCCCTTCAGGGCCACCGCATTGATCTTGACCCTGAGCCCGGCCTCGCGCGCAGCCTCGATACCGCGCTGCACTTTGCCGAGATCGCCCCAGCGCGTGATCGCGCGGAATTTGTCCGGATCGAGCGTGTCGAGCGAGACATTGATGCGCCGCACGCCGCAGGCTGCGAGCTCGCTCGCATAGCGCTCCAGCTGCGAGCCGTTGGTCGTCAGGGTCAACTCATCCAGCGCGCCGCTGGTCAAATGCCGCGAGAGCGAGCGGAACAGGTTCATGATGTCGCGCCGGACCAGCGGCTCGCCGCCGGTGATGCGCAGTTTGCGGGTGCCGCGCGCCACGAAGGCGGTCGCAACCCGGTCGACCTCTTCCAGCGTCAGCAGATCGCGCTTGGGCAGGAACGTCATGTCCTCGGACATGCAGTAGACGCAGCGGAAATCGCAGCGATCCGTCACGGAGATGCGCAGATAGCTGATCTCCCGGCCGAACGGATCGATCAGCGGCGGGCGCATCACGGGCTTGTGGGAGTCGATCAGCACTCTGGTTTCGTCTCTACAGCGTTTCCACCATCCGCTGCTCGCACGTGCGTGGTGGCAGCCGCATAGCTATATCATGTTCAGACATTGGCACTGGCGTGCGTGGCGTCAATAGCTGCGATCGTCACATCCCCTTGGTGAAAAACGAAGATGTCAGCCTGGCCCACCGAAATCCGCCTCTCCAAGGATCGGCGCACCCTCCACATTGCCTTCGAGGACGGCGCGAGCTTCGCGCTGGCGGCCGAGCTGCTGCGGGTGGAAAGCCCGTCCGCCGAAGTCCAGGGCCATGACCCGAGCCAGAAGAAGACGGTGCCGGGCAAGGCCGAGGTCGAGATCATCGGCGTCGACCCCGTCGGCCACTACGCCGTCAAGCTCTCCTTCGACGACATGCACGATACCGGCATCTTTGCCTGGGACTATCTGCGCGAGCTCGGCGAGCATGCGCAGGAGAAGACGCAGGCCTATCTCGACGCTCTCGCCGCCAAGGGGCTGTCGCGGGAGCCTGTCAGACGGAGGTGACCGGCTTCCGAACCGGCGCGGTCAGGACCGCCCGGCTCGAACAACAAAAAGGCCGGCACGAGGCCGGCCTTCCTTATCCAGGGAAGCGGGTCGCTCAGCGGGCGACGACGACCCGGGTGCCGACCTTGGTGCGCTCGTAAAGGTCGATCACATCATCGTTCAGCATGCGGATGCAGCCCGACGACACGGCCTGGCCGATCGTCTCCGGCTCGTTCGAGCCATGGATGCGATACAGGGTCGAGCCGAGATACATGGCGCGGGCGCCCATCGGGTTCTCCGGGCCACCGGGCATGAAGCGCGGCAGGTCGGGGCGCCGCTTCAGCATCTGCGACGGCGGGGTCCAGGTCGGCCACTCCGCCTTGCGCGTGATGGCCTGCGAGCCGGACCAGTCGAAGCCGGGGCGGCCGACGCCGACGCCATAGCGCACGGCCTTGCCTTCGGGCAGCACGAAATAGAGTCGGCGCTCGGTCGTGTTGATCACAATGGTGCCGGGCCGCTGCCGGGTGTCATAGGACACGATCTCGCGGGGAATGGCGGTAGCCTGCGCCTTGGCGGCCTCAGGGTTCTGCATCAATGGCTGGCGCGTCAGCGGATCGATCTCATAGGCATTGGCAGTCGACGCGGCAGCCATCAGGCCCAAGCCTGCGAACATGGCCATTCGGAAAGAGCGGTTCATCGGGACCTCAGGGCGTGGATTCGCGCGGACATGAAGTTGACCGGAAAAAGTCAACATCTCCTCAATCTCCTGTCAGACTCACGTTTGGCGTGCAATCATTGTGGCATCACATCGACGCGAGGCACGGGCTTTCGACCGCCGCGTTGCGCACCTGCAACATAAACTTGGCCGCTCAGCTCTTGAGCACGACGCAGGCCCCGTTCTGCGCCTGGATGCGACGGCACAGCGCGGTTGCCTCGGTCCGTGTGGCGGCCGGCAGCCGCACCCGATAGAAGGCCCGCGTCCCGCGGCTGCGCAGCCGTGTGCCGATGATCATCGGTTGCAGCTCGGCAATGATCGTCCGATGCTTCTCGCTCGCCCGCTGGAACGACGCCAGCGCCCGGGCCTTCGAGAAGTTTCCGGCCAATTGCACGCCCCATGGCGCGAAGGGCGCCTCCCGCAGCTCGAGCGGCTTGCTGCCGGCGCGGATCGCCACGACCGTCGTTGCGCAGAACGAGGTTTCGTCTCGCGTTGCGCGCCGGGCAGGGCGGTCGCGCCCGTCGCCGTTCACGGCCGCGCGCGCATCCTCGGCCCAGGTCTCGGCGGCGACGCCAGTGATCGAGAGCACATAATTCTCAGTCTCGAATGGCAGGCCGCCGCGACCGGCCAGCCAGGATGCGACCCGGTTCGGGCCGCCGTTATAGGCGGCGGCGGCAAGTCCCCAATTGCCGAAGCGCTGGCGCAACTCCGCCAGGAAATGGGCAGCCTTCGGCACGGCCTGCTCCGGGTCGAACGGGTCGAGCAGGCCGCGCTCGCGCGCCGTGCCCGGCATGAACTGCGCCACGCCCTGGGCTCCCGCCGGGCTGGTGACGCCCGGGCGAAAGCTCGATTCCTGAAAGATCAGCCGGGTGAGGAAGGCGGCCGGAACCCCCTGGCCCCGCGCCGCTTCGTCGATCAGCCGACAGAGGGCCTGGTCGATTCCGGAGGAGGCTGGCTCCTCCGGCGCTGCCAAGGCCGGACACGCGAGCAGCGCGCCTGCGAGGCATGTCACTGGGACCAGATGGCGGTGACGCCGCCGCGGACAGGCCGTTGCCGCCCCGCCGAGCCGCCGCAACAGGCGCGGCAGGATGTCAGCCGCGGCCTCAAAGGCGTCTGCGATCACAGTTCGAGGGGTTGGGCGGATCGGCATGGCTCTGTATCGCATGGGCGCACTGATTGCTCGACACATCCCGCCCGTCTCGGTCACAATCCGTCTCGGGTCCGGAACCTGTGTTTGACCGGACAAGTCTGCGGAAGGGCCTAACGATGTTCAACTGGATCATTCAGGCATTGCTGGCCTTGGCCGGGATCGTCGCCGCTTGGTTCGTTGCTCCCAGCGCTCCCAATTTCGACTTTGTTCAGATGGTGGTTGCGCTTCTCCTGCTGACGGTCTTCGTGGCGCTCGCGGCCTTCTGGCCGACATTGGCTATCTGGCGCCGGAACCGTCGGCCCCGCGATCGGGCATGATCAGGTGTTCGAGGGACGCGCCTGCTGCCGTGCCGGGGCGAGGCTGAAACCAATCGGGTGTTCGCGCGTAGTTGCTTCATCTGCAACCGCCATAGGGAATTCCTGTGTCCGAGCCGTGCAAGGGGCCGGTGGATGGTGCCGCAAAGGCGCGCGAGGGCGGTCGTCTGATGCAGGTTTCCGCTGAGGAGCAAGCGCTCGTCAGGCTTTACCGGTCGCTCTCCTTCGAAAACCAGCGAAATGTCATCCGCTATGCCGACGCGGTGCGGGATATCGGGACCATGTTCCAGCGCGCCCCTGCAGGGGATTCCCCCTGACCGCGAAGCCGGCGCAATGGACACGATCCGGCATCGTGGACACACTCCGCCAGTCTGAGCAAACCAGTCCAGCGAAGGAGTTCGCTCAATGCCGATCGGGTCTCCTCTGCCTGTCCTTGCCGCAGTTTTCCTTGCCATCGCCTCGGGCGCCGCCCCCGCCGCAGCCCAGCAGCGGACGCTCGGTCCGTCGACAGGCTCGGTCCGCATCCAGCAGGTCCAGGTTGCCTTCATCGGCTCCGGCGAGGTCGGCGGCGGAACGCTGAAGTTCGGCGGCCGTTCCTACGGCATCACGGTCGGCGGTGTGGGCTTCGGCGCCTCACGGATGACGGCGTCGGGGACGGTCTACGGCCTTCACCGCTTGCAGGATTTCACGGGGGCTTATGTCCAGTTGCGCGAGAGTTGGGCGCTGGGAGCGCAGGGCAAGGGCAGCGTCTGGTTCCGCAACAGCAATGGCGTCACGATGAAGCTGAACACGCGCCGCCAGGGTCTGCAGCTTGCGCTTGGGGCAGACGGCATCCTGATCGGTTTCAAGTGATCCGGGGCCGAAGGCCCGCGCTCTGACACAATCGGACCTGACGAGATCGCGAGCCAGGGCTTGCTCGCGATCTCGCCGAGATTTCTACTGAATGGCGCCGCGCTTGGGGCCGAAACCGTCGAAATAACAGCGGCAAGGGGCGCCTCTTGGCGATGGCGGCGCTTCGCAGGAGCCGCGGGAGGTGACGCACATGTCGCCATAGCGCGGCTGGCGATAGGGGCGCTCATAGCCGTAGCGCGGCGGCGGTGGCCGGTCGTAGTCCCAGCCCCGATCATAGCCGTAGCGCGGCGGCGGGCGGTCATAGGGGTCATAATACTGTGCGTGCGCCGCTGCCGCCGGGATCAGCGCCGAGACCACTGCCGACGTGAGGATCAGTTTTCTGAGCAGCATCGATGGGTCCTCCGATTCGAGGCGTGAATAGCTCGCTGCGGATGAACGGAACGTGACCCGCTCTGTTCCCTCCAGAGCCAAAGGCGCGCTTTCCCCCTGGGCAACGGATATGCGCGGCGTGAGCGGCAGGTGACGTGCGTGCTCTGCGGCCTGGCGGTCCGTGCCAGCGGAGGAAGCTGTCGGGATTCGCCGCAATGTCGCGTTGTGCGGAGTTGCCGCCTGATGGGCGCGGGGAGGGCCTCCTACAGCACTGCGGCTGGGGCGGTGCTGAGATTTCCCCGGCTGCGTGCGGGCTTGGCGGAACTGCGCCTTGACGGCGCATGTGTCCGCGACTAGGAGAAGCGCCGGTCCGGGCGGCTAGCTCAGCGGTAGAGCACTCCCTTCACACGGGAGGGGTCACAGGTTCGATCCCTGTGCCGCCCACCATTTTTCCTCTTCATATCGCTATCGAGATCTGTGCAGAGCGCGCTTTGCGTGCATCAGCATGGCTATCCAGTTGTGACGCAGATATCGCGCGGCTTGCCTCAACGACGGGCCGCGTCACCCGACCTGATCGGTCAGCAGCGGAGCCGATCAAAGCCCCGCCGATCGCTATTTCGCCGATGCGCAAAGCGCGGGCGCCGGCTCCAGTATCTGCCGCACGGCGCCGTGCAACTCGTCGAAATGCTGGATCACGAGATCGGGCTCCAGCTCCTCGATCGGGACATCGGTATAGCCGAAGGGAACGCAGATCGAGGGGATACCGGCGGCACGCGCGGTGGTGATATCCGTGCGTGAATCGCCGATCATCACCGCGCGCCTGGGGTCACCGCCGGCGGCTTCGATCGTCAGCGTCAGGTGGCGGGGGTCGGGCTTGTGGAAGGCGAAGCTGTCGCGCCCGGCCACAGCCGCAAAATGCCCGCTGATGCCGAAATGCTCGAGGATCAGGCGCGTGTGCAGGATCGGCTTGTTGGTGCAGACGGCGAGCGCATATCCGTCCTCCGCCAGGGCATGCATGGCAGCAACGACGCCGTCATAGAGATAGCTGTTCGAGGCGACGTCCTCGGCGTAGATTCGCAGGAAATCTTGGAACAGCCGCTCCAGCGTCTCTTCGTCGAGCGGCCGTCCGGAGACGCGGAAACCACGTTCGATCAGGGCGCGGGCGCCGGCGCCGACGAGTTCGCGCGCGCGTTCCAGCGGCAGGGGCGACAGCTTTTCCTGCTCGAGAATGACATTGAGCGTGCGCATGATATCGGGCGCGGTCTCGGCGAGGGTGCCGTCGAGATCGAAGACGACGATGGGGAGCAAGCTCATGGGCGGGGTTCCGGTGCGCAGGTGCTTTGGGCCTCTAAAGGCGGTCTGGTCCGGTTTGGCAAGCGAGCCGGGCCGGATCGTCATCTTGGCAGGCAGCAACAATGCTATCTTTGCCTTGATTCGCGTGAAGGATGGCAGTGGTGTCTGAATATCTTGGAAACGCCGGCTTCCGCCGGTCGGTGCTCGGGGCGCTGCTGGCGCTCGGCACCTGCATCGTGCCGCACGTCTCCGCTCAGGCCGCGCCCTTCGAGTTTGCGCCTGCGCCGCAGACGGATCTCAACCGTGTCTACAGGGTCGATCGTGCCACCGGCGAGGTCGGCGCCTGCCAGTTCCAGCTCAAGGAAGGCGGCGTCGGCGTCACTGTCTGCTTCCCGGCGGGGGAGGGGGCCGGCCCGCAGGCGCCGAGCGACTACCTGCTGATGCCGTCGCGCCACGAGCGCGAAGGCGGCATCTTTCGCGTCAATGTTCGCACTGGCGAGATGAGCATCTGCTACGTCTTCGACGACAAGGTGGTCTGTACGCCGCAGACGAAATAGCCCCGTCCTGCGCTTCGAGCACCTGCAGCATGCGGCATTTTGAATCGGCGCGACGCGATCGCTCGTGCTAGAGGCCCGGGCATGTCCGCAATCGCGTCGAGGCCCGCCATGCTGAAGCTGAATGATCCGTCGCTCCTGAAATCGCAGTGCTATGTCGACGGCGCCTGGATCGGCGCGGGCGTCGATGCGGTCGACAATCCCGCGACCGGCGAGCTGCTGGCCAAGGTGCCGCGCTTCGGCGCCGATGAGACCACCGCTGCGGTCGAAGCCGCCTCGCGCGCCTTCAAGCCCTGGGCGAAGAAGAGCGCCAAGGAGCGCTCGGTGATCCTGCGCAAATGGTTCGACCTGATCATGGCGAACCAGGAGGACCTGGCGCAGATCATGACCGCCGAGCAGGGCAAGCCGCTGAGCGAAGCGCGCGGCGAGGTCGCCTATGCCGCCTCCTTCGTCGAGTTCTACGCCGAAGAGGCCAAGCGCATCTATGGCGAGACGATTCCCTCGCCCTTCCCGAATTCGCGCATCATCGTCCAGAAGCAGCCGGTCGGCGTCTGCGCCGCGATCACGCCCTGGAATTTCCCGGCCGCGATGATCACGCGCAAATGCGCTCCCGGCCTCGCCGCCGGCTGTACCTTCGTGGTCAAGCCGGCGCCGGATACGCCGATGACGGCGCTGGCTCTGGTCGAGCTGGCCGAGCGGGCCGGTTTCCCCAAGGGCGTCATCAATCTCGTCACCGGCGATGCGCAGGCCATCGGCGGCGTGATGACCTCCCACCCGGCCGTGCGCTTCATCGGCTTCACCGGCTCGACGCCGGTCGGCAAGCTCCTGATGCAGCAGGCCGCCTCGACGGTGAAGAAGGTTGGCCTCGAGCTCGGCGGCAATGCGCCCTTCATCGTCTTTGACGATGCCGATCTCGACGCTGCCGTGCAGGGCGCGATCATCGCCAAGTACCGCAACATGGGTCAGACCTGCGTCTGCACCAACCGGCTCTTCGTGCAGGACGGCATCCATGACGATTTCGTCGCGAAATTCGCCGGCGAGGTCGCAAAGATGAAGGTCGGCAACGGTGCCGAAATCGGTGTCGTGCAGGGGCCGCTGATCAATGAGCGCGCGGTCGAGAAGGTCGAGCGTCATGTCGCCGATGCCGTCGCCAATGGGGCGAAGGTCGTGGTCGGCGGCAAGCGCCATGCGCTCGGTCGCACCTTCTTCGAGCCAACCGTGCTTGCCGGCGTCACCACGAAGATGCTGGTGACGCGCGAGGAAACCTTTGGCCCGCTCGCTCCGGTCTATCGCTTCACCAGCGAGGACGAGGTCGTGGGCATGGCCAATGACACGCCCTTCGGGCTCGCCGCCTATTTCTACACCCGGGATCTCGGTCGCGCCTTCCGCGTCGCCGAGGAGCTCGAATACGGCATGGTCGGCATCAACTCCGCCATCCTCGGCACCGAGGTCGCGCCCTTCGGCGGGGTCAAGGAATCCGGCCTCGGCCGCGAGGGCTCCCTCCACGGCATGGATGAGTTCGTCGAGATCAAGTACATGCTCCTCGGCGGGCTGGGCGCGTGACAGGTCAGGACAAGCTGATGAGTCCCGACGACCTCAAGAAGCAGGCGGCAGCGCGCGCGCTCGAACTGGTTCGCCCAGGCATGAGGCTCGGCCTCGGCACGGGCTCGACGGCGAAGCATTTCGTCGACCTGCTCGGCGCTCGCGTTGCGGCGGGGCTGGATGTGCTCTGCGTCGCGACGTCCGAAGCGACGCAGGCCCAGGCCATGGCGCTGGCCATCCCGATGTCGACGCTCGATCAGACGCCGGAGCTCGACCTGACGGTCGATGGCGCAGACGAGGTCGATCCGCAGCTTCGCCTGATCAAGGGTGGCGGAGCAGCCCATCTGCGCGAGAAGATCGTCGCGGTGGCCTCGAAGCGCATGGTCGTCATCGCCGATGACACCAAGCTGGTCGAGACCCTCGGGCGTTTCCCGCTGCCGATCGAGGTCGTGCCTTTCGGGCTTGAGGCGACGCGTCGCGCCGTGGCCTCCGCGATCGCGGCATCGGGGGCGGCAGGCGAGATCAAGCTGCGGCTGCGCCCGGATGGCTCGACGCTGGTCACCGATGGCGGCCATTTCATCCTTGATGCGCATCTCGGGCGCATCGAACAGCCCGAGGCGCTCGCCGCCGCCTTGAACGCCGTTCCGGGCGTGGTCGAGCACGGGCTCTTCCTCGGCATTGCCTCCTGCGCCATCCTCGCCAGCAGCTCGGGCCTGAAGATTCTCGGCACGATCGAATGATTCCATTCCGGCGCAATCCGCGCTAAGGAGACGCGCACCACGCCGCCCGGAACCGGACGGATACGTCACCACGCCGATCGCGGCGATACCGAAACCGCCGGGTGGACCGGCTCGCTTGCCGAAGGGCGGGCGAGGGTCATGCCCGGGCTGTGTGAGTCAGCCTGATAATGAAGGGGCCCAACGCAATGTTCCGTCACCACCTCGCCGGCGTGGCCGTCGGTCTGGCGCTTGTATTCGCCGTGCCTGCGCAGGCCCAGGCTCCGGCTGCGACCCCGGCTCCGGCCTCCACGGTGACGGCTTCGCAGCTCCAGGCTGGCCGCGATGTCGTGATCTCCTCGGGCATCGCACAGTCCTTCGAGTCGATTTACGGCGAGTTCCGCGATCGCGTCCGCCAGATCGTCGGCACCACCCGTCCCGAGATCCAGAAGGATCTGAATGAGGTGATCGATACGCTGAAGCCGGAATCCGATCAGAAGATCGCGGAGATGATCACCGCGGCAGGCGAGATCTTCGCGAAGAAGATGACCGAGTCCGACCTCAAGGAGGTCGCCGCCTTCTTCAAGTCGCCGGTCGGGCAGCGCTACAACGCCTTCCGTCCGCAGGCGATCGACGAGATCTTCGTCGTGCTGCAGCCCTGGACCCTGCAGACCAGCAACTTCCTGTTCGATCGGTTCAGCCAGGAAATGCGCAAGCGCGGCCACCAGCTCTGAGCAGCCGACACAAGCCGTCCAAAGAGAAGGCCGCCGGTGATGAACCGGCGGCCTTTTTGGTTTTCGAGACGGGGGGCGGTTCACCGCGCGGCCCGCATCCGGCTCGATCATCCCTTGCACGGGCAGCAACTGAGGCGCCCCGGCGGGACATATGACCAGGGCGGGTCGCTCAGACCATCGGGCTGGATAGTCGCATCCGGTCCGATGTCTGAGCTTCAGTGATTGCATCGGCCCGAAAACTGCAATCCGCTTMCGGGCCGATATCTTAGTCTTCGGAAGCCTTGAACCTGTTCAGCCCGCTCATCACGAAGGGCGCGACGAGCCCGATGAAGGCCAGGCCGAGCAGGATCGCGGAGCCAGGGTTCTCGAGCAGGATCATCGGGTCGCCGAKGCTGATCTGGAGCGCGCGGCGCAACTGCGCCTCCGCCATCGGGCCGAGGATGAGCCCGACCACCATCGGAGCGACCGGATAGTCGTAGCGGCGCATCAGAAAGCCGAGGAAGCCGAAGACGAAGAGCATCGAGAGTTCGACCACCGAGGCCTTGACCGCGAGCGTGCCCATCGCCGCGAAGACCAGGATGCCGGCATAGAGCCAGGGCTGGGGGATCGCCAGAAGCCTGACCCAGAGCCCGATCAGCGGCAGGTTGATGATCACCAGCATCGTGTTGGCGATGAAGAGCGATGCGATCAGGCCCCAGACGAGATCGGGGCGCTCGGCGAAGAGCAGCGGGCCAGGGTTGAGCCCGTATTGCTGGAAGCCAGCCAGCATGATCGCGGCCGTCGCCGAGGTCGGCAGGCCGAGCGTCAGCAGCGGCACCAGCGTGCCCGCCGCCGAGGCATTGTTGGCGGCTTCCGGGCCGGCGACGCCTTCAATCGCGCCCTTGCCGAACTCGCCGGGATATTTGCAGAGCTTCTTCTCGGTCGAATAGGACAGGAAGGTCGGCACCTCTGCGCCGCCAGCGGGCAGCGCGCCGATCGGGAAGCCGAAGGCGGTCCCGCGCAGCCATGGCGCCCACGAGCGCTTCCAGTCCTCCTTGGTCATCCAGAGCGAGCCCTTGATCGGGACGATCTCCTCCGGGTCCCGGAAGCGCTTGGAGGCGACATAGAGCGCCTCGCCGACCGCAAACAGGCCGACGGCCAGCGTCGTCACCTCGACGCCGTCGAGCAGTTCCGGCACGCCGAAGGTCAGGCGCGCCTGTYCGGTCAGGCGGTCGATGCCGATCAGGCCGAGCGTGACGCCGATGGCGAGGCTGGTGATCCCGCGCAGAGGTGAATCGCCGAAGGTCGCCGATACCGTGACGAAGGCGAGGATCATCAGCGCGAAATAGTCCCACGGCCCGAACTTGACCGCGACCTCCACCAGCCACGGCGCGAGGAAGGCGAGGCCCAGCGTCGCGATGGTGCCGGCGACGAAGGAGCCGATCGCGGAGGTTGCCAGTGCCGGGCCGCCGCGGCCGGCCTTGGCCATCTTGGAACCTTCGAGCGCGGTTGCGAGCGAGGCACTCTCTCCTGGCGCGTTGATCAGGATCGCAGTGGTCGAACCGCCATACATGCCGCCGTAATAGATGCCGGCGAACATGATCAGCGAGCCGGCGGGATCGAGCTTGAAGGTCACCGGCAGGAGCAGTGCCACCGTCAGCGCCGGGCCGATGCCCGGCAGGACGCCGACTGCGGTGCCGAGGAAGACGCCGACCAGCGCGAAGAGCAGTTTCGACGGCTCGATCGCGACGGCGAAGCCGTGCATCAGTGCGTTGAATGTGTCCATTGTCCCGGCTCCTCAGAACAGCTTTTCAAGCGGACCGGACGGCAGCGTCAGCTGCAGCAGCTTGGAGAACATCAGGAAGATGGCAAGCCCGAGCACGAGGCCGATGCCGAAATCGACGGCCAGTGCCTGACGGCCGAAGGAGCGCGCGGTCGCGGAGAAGACGATGGCCGTCGCAATGATGAAGCCGCCGCCGAGCCCGATGCAGGCGATCAGGCCGATCAATCCGCCCGTCAGCCAGAGCACCGCGGTGCTGTCGACCGCCTCGGGCTTGGGCAGTCCCTCCCGGAACGCGACGACGAGATGGCACAGGCCCAGCACGCCAAGGACGGCGCTGACCACGTAGGGCATCGCCGTCGGGCCGACGCCATAGGTCGAGACGATCGTCTGCGATTTCGCGTCATAGGCGACGAGAGCCGCCGCGATCAGCAGCAGAGCTGCGACGACGAGGGCGGGGATGTCGGCGCCCTTGGCCGAGGAGGTGGAGGCCATGTCGTTCCTTACCTGGTTTGACGCGGACCAGAACCGGTGCGCCCAGCTGATGGCAAAGCGGCGACTGCCAGAGATAACTGGCAGGAGAGAATGGGCGGGCGGTGATGGCACCGCCCGCCCATGCCTATGTTCGTCAGTCGCCTGTGGCGTTACTTCACAAGGCCGACGTCACGGAGGACCTTGCCGACGCGGGCATCTTCGGCCTTCAGGAAGGCTTCGAACTCGGCGCCGCCGAGATAGGCGTCATCCCAGCCGCGAGCCTTGAGGATCTCGGCCCATTCCTTCGACTTGGCCATCTTCTCCATGGCATCGGCCAGCACCTTGCGCTGCTCGGCGGTGATGCCGGGAGGGGCGACGACCGAACGCCAGTTTAGCACCTCGAGATTGACGCCGCCCTCCTTCAGGGTCGGAGCATCGGGGGCGTTGGGGAGCCGGGTGCCGGAGCTCACGCCGACGACGCGCAGCTTGCCAGCCTTGATCTGACCCTCGAACTCGCCATAGCCCGAGATGCCGGCCGTGACGCGCCCGCCGAGCAGCGCGGCCAGGGCCTCGCCACCGCCGGAGAAGGGGATGTAGTTGATCTTCGTGGCATCGCCGCCGACAGCGCCGGCGAAGAGGGCAGCCATGATGTGGTCGACGCCGCCGGCCGAGCCGCCAGCCCAGGTCACCTTGGCCGGGTCGGCCTTGACGCGGTCAGCGAGGTCCTTGGCGGTCTTGATCGGCGAATCCGCGGGAACGACGATGACCTGAGCCTCGGCGGTCAGGCGGGCGATCGGCGTCACCTGGCTGAGATTGACCGGCGACTTGTTCAGGAGGATGGCGCCGACCATGACGAAGCCGTTGACCATCAGCTGCGAGCCGTCGCCCTTGGCGCCGTTCACGAACTGCGCAAGGCCGATCGTGCCGCCCGCGCCGTTGACGTTGTTGACCTGCACGCTCTTGGCGATGCCGGACGCGGTCAGCGCCTGCTGCATCGAGCGGGCGGTTCCGTCCCAGCCACCACCCGGCGCGGCCGGAGCCATGATCTTGAGTTCGAGCTGCGCAAATGCGGCAGTCGTCAGGCCAGCGAGCGCCAGAGCCGTCACGGCCCCGCGCGACAGAATGGATTTGAGCATGTTGTTCCTCCGCTTGCGGATTCCCGCACTGTTTTGGTGTCCGCGCTCCGCGAGTGACACTTTGACGCTCCGCCGGTCAATTGCGCCTGATTGCATAATCTCAAGTCAAGGTCTTTTGCGCATCAACGCACGCGAGCCGGCGGAATTCACGCTAGGCGGGCTTGGTGCGATCGCGTAATCGCATGACCATGAGCTTGAACTTCAACTCGCGGGATGTCGATCGCGCTGTGATCACCGACCCTTCCCCGTCGCGCCTGGCCCTTAGACTCGCAGCGCTGGGCGGCATCCTCCTGTCGGCAGCGGTATTCGCTGCCGCCGCCGTTGCCGCGGCGGGCCGCGATGTCGGCCCCCTGTTGCGGCGCATCCTTGCAGGCTTGCGAAGCCCGATCGGCCTCGCACTGACGGCCTTCCTTGCATGGGCCCTGGTCTCGCTGCTGTGGACGCATCGGCCCGCATCCGGCTTCGCTGCCTGGGCGGAGTTGCTGCTGCCACTTGGTTTTGCCCTGGTGATCGCGGCGAGTGCCTGGTTCAGGCCGAAGCAGGCACTGGTGCGGGCCCTGGCCATTTCCCTGATACTGGCCTCGGGCCTGATCTTCCTGGAGCTGCAGAGTGGCCTCGCTCAGCGCATTACGCTGGGCCTGGGCGGCAAACAGATGAGCTTTATATTCAACCGGCCGGTCATCGCCTGCCTCGTGCTCCTGGCTCCGGCTGTGCACTTGCTCTGGCGCGGCGGTTCGAAACGCGTCGCCGATCGCCTGCTGGCGGGGGCCGCAGCCGCAGCGGTTGCGGGCATCATTCTCTATTCCGATAGCGGCACTGCGAAACTGGGATTGGGCATTCTCGTCCTTGCCTGGCTGCTGGCCCGCCCGCTTCCACGCCTGACACTGGCCGCGACGGCACTTGGCTTCGCGGCGACGCTGGTGCTGGCGCCGGTGATCGGACATTTGGTCGACCGGCTTCTGCCGCCCGCGCTCTATGAGCAGACGGCCGAATCCCATTCGCGTGACCGCGTCGACATCTGGCTCAGCTTCGGGGAGGCGATCGCGGCCCGCCCGTTCATCGGCTCTGGCTTCGGCTCCTCCTCGGCCCTCCAGACGCACCCGGTCGCAGAACAGGTCTCGCCGCCACGTCGCTTGCTCCTGGCGGTTGGACACCCGCATAGCGCGCCGATTCAGCTCTGGACGGAGACCGGCATCGTCGGCGCGGCATTGCTGCTGGTTGCTGGGCTGTTGTTCTTCCGGAGGCTTGGCGCCTTGTCCGCGCGCGAACGCGCCCCGCGGCTTGCACTTTTTGCGGCGGCCTTCGTCATGGCATCGGTGGGACATGGCGCCTGGCAGGGCTGGTGGATCGCGGCCCTGGCTGCCGCCGCCCTTTGGTTCGAGTCGGGCCGAGATGTCGGCCGAGGAGCAGAGCATGGCTGATTTCGATGTCGACCTTTTCGTGATCGGCGCTGGTTCCGGCGGTACGCGCGCGGCGCGGATCTCGGCCGGGCACGGGGCGCGCGTCATGATCGCCGAGGAAGACCGCATCGGCGGCACCTGCGTCATTCGCGGCTGTGTCCCGAAGAAGCTCTTCGTCTATGCCAGCCGCTTTGCAGACGAGTTTGAGGATGCTGCCGGCTTCGGCTGGACGCTCGACAAGCCGAGCTTCGACTGGCCGACCTTGCGGGATGCCGTTGCCAACGAAGTGACCCGGCTCTCCGGCCTTTACCGCAAGGGGCTTGAAGGCGCCAAGGTCGCGATCCGCGAAGAGCGCGCTGTGGTCGAAGGGCCGAACACGCTGCGCCTGCTGAAATCCGGCGAGACCGTCCGGGCCCGGCACATCCTGGTCGCGACGGGAGGCTACCCCGCCTTCGATCCGCCGATCCCTGGCGGCGAACTCGGCATCAGCTCGAACGAGATCTTTCATCTTCCGAGCCTGCCGCGGCGCATGCTGGTGGTGGGCGGCGGTTATATCGCGCTCGAATTCGCCAGCGTGTTCCGCCGCCTCGGCGTCGAGGTGACGGTGCTGCACCGCGGCGACAATGTCCTTCGCGGCTTCGAGGAGGATCTGCGCGTGCGTCTCCGCGATGCGCTGGTCCATGCGGGCATCACGTTGCGGCTGGGCTGCACCATCGACCGGATCGAACAATTGGCCGATGGTACGCGCCGCGCCCATTGCGCCACGGGCGAGCCGATCGATGCGGACGTGGTTCTCGTGGCGACCGGCCGTCGTCCCAATACGGTGGGGCTCGGCCTGGAGACCGCCGGCGTCAAGCTCGGGCCCATCGGTCAGGTCATGGTCGATGCGAATTCGGCCTCGACCGTGCCGTCGATCCACGCGGTCGGCGATGTCACCAATCGCATCAATCTCACGCCCGTCGCCATTCGCGAGGGACACGCCTTCGCGGACTCGACCTTCGGCGGAAAACCCTGGGCGATGGACCATCACGTGGTGGCCTCGGCAGTGTTCACCACGCCGGAGATCGGAACGGTCGGCCTGACCGAGCAGCAGGCGATCGCCGCTGGTTACGAACTGCGCGTCTTCGAGGCCGGTTTCCGGCCGATGAAGGCGACGATCTCGGGCCGCCACGAGCGCATCTACATGAAGCTCGTGGTCGACGCGAAAACGGACCGGATGCTGGGTGTCCACATCATCGGCCATGACGCGGGCGAGATCATCCAGGCGGTGGCGATTGCCGTCACCATGGGAGCGACCAAGGCCGATTTCGACCGCACCATCGCGCTGCATCCGAGCGCGGCCGAGGAACTCGTGACGATGCGGACGGCGCGCCACTGAGCAGCAAGGCGGCGCCCCTTGGGGCGCCCCCTTGCATCACTTGGTCAATCCCTTCCGGACGAGCCAATCCTGGACGACCTGCGCCACCTCGAGATTGTTCTTGTCCATCATCAGCATATGGGAATTGCCCTTGATGCCGATGCTGGGGAGGTTGACGACATCGACTGAGCCGCCCGCCGCCCTGATCTTGTCGCCGAACTCGGTGCCGTTCTTGCGGATCGTCGGCCAGCGCGCATCCTGTTCGATGTAATCGCCATAGATCATCAGGACGGGGATGTTCTTCAAAACATCGGCCTTGGCGGGGTCTCCGAGGCCTGCCGGTTCCACCGCGATCAGGGCCTTGATCTTGTCGGGCCGGGCCTGGGCAACCTTGAAGCCGAACTGGCCGGCCTGGCTGTGGAACACGATCACACAGGGGCAGACCTTGTCGACTTCGGCCAGATAGGCGTCGATGATCATCTGGTCCGTCGACGTCCAGCGCGGCACGATCTGCTTGACGAAATTGTCGTAGCCATCGGGCGGGAACTGGCTGCCGGCCAGGAATGTCCGCTTGGCCGGGTCCTTATCATAGGCATTGGCGCCAGCGCCGATACGGAAACGCTCGAACGGGTTCGCGGTGGTCAGGAAGACCGGCTCGCCGGGAATGACGTCGGGATACATGGCCCAGCCGGCCCGGCCGCGCTCGACGGCATCGGAATTATAGACGGCCCAGCCCTTGCGCAGGAAGTACTCGAGCCAGCCTTGCCGTCCATCCGGCGTGCTTTCCCAGTTCACGCCCGTCATGCCACCGCCATGCCAGAACAGCAGCGGCGCTGCACCGCGCTCGTTCTGCGGCAGGAAATACTGCACATACATCTGGCCGGTCTGGTAAGTGCCGTTGGGGTCGACCTTGGCCGGTACCCCGCCAGGGGTGAAGGTGACCTCCTTCACGGGACGGCCCGAGATCTCGACCAACTTGCCGCCGACATGGAACGAGCCCATGCCGCGAAGCGCGAGGGGCTCCTCGGCCCGTGCAGCCCATGCTGCGGCAACCATGAAAGCAGCAACCGCGAACGCGCGAATGACCATGCCTTGTTTCTCCCTGCCGATGTTCTTGTGATTGGCAGGTGACGTTAGGGAGCTGTCGAGGCGAATACAACGATGCCCGGCAGCCGGCGGCTTGCATCGCCGACGGGATGAACTCCTCGGCCGACACGCAGAGGCGAACGAAGCGGCATGCCCTTGCCGTGCTCTTGGGCGCTCTCGTTCACGCGGCCCGGTCCTGGTCGCCGGAACAGCTCCGCCCTGCGACGCCCAGCTCGCGCATACGTAACCGTCAACGGCTTTATGGTCTTTGCTGCGGTGCGGGTGTATAGCGCCGGGATCACACTGCCTTTCCGTGGGGAGGGGTGGGCGTGAGATGTTATCATCAGGAGCAAGTGAGATGTCCGAGCGGTGGACGCCCGAGAGCTGGAGGGCAAAGCCCGTCCAGCAGATGCCGGAATATCCGGACCAGGCAGCCTTGAAGGCGGTTGAGCAGCAGCTCGCCGGCTTTCCGCCGCTCGTTTTTGCAGGCGAGGCGCGCAAGCTCAAACGGGCGTTGAGCAAGGTTGCCGCCGGTGAGGCCTTCCTCCTCCAGGGCGGCGACTGCGCCGAGAGCTTCGCCGAGCATTCGGCCGATAATATCCGCGACTTCTTCCGCCTGTTCCTGCAGATGGCGGTCGTCCTGACCTTTGCCGGCGGCTCGCCGGTGGTGAAGGTCGGCCGCGTCGCTGGCCAGTTCGCCAAGCCGCGCTCGACCCCGACCGAGACGATCGGTGGCGTCGAGCTGCCGAGCTACAAGGGCGATATCATCAACGACAACGAGTTCACGGCGGAATCCCGGATTCCAGATCCGCGCCGTCAGCTCGAGGCCTATCGCCAGTCGGCGGCGACGCTGAACCTGATCCGCGCCTTCGCGACCGGCGGTTATGCCAATCTCGACAATGCGCATCGCTGGATGCTCGGCTTCGTCAAGGACAGTCCGCAATCGGGCCGCTACCAGGAGGTGGCGGGGCGCATCACCGAGGCGCTCGATTTCATGCGCGCCATCGGCATCGATCCTGAGACGCATCCCGAGATGCGGAGCACGGATTTTTACACCAGCCACGAGGCGTTGCTGCTCGGCTACGAGCAGGCGATGACCCGCGTCGATTCCACCTCCGGCGACTGGTACGACACCTCCGGCCATATGGTCTGGATTGGTGACCGCACCCGCCAGCTCGACCATGCCCATGTCGAGTTCTTCCGTGGCATCCGCAATCCGATCGGCCTGAAATGCGGCCCGTCCCTGACCCCGGACAACCTGATGAGGCTGATCGACACGCTCGATCCGCAGAACCAGGCCGGACGCCTGACGCTGATCGCACGCTTCGGCGCCGACAAGGTCTTCGACCATCTGCCGGCCCTGGTACGCGCCACCAAGCGGGAAGGGCGCAATGTCGTCTGGTCCTGTGATCCGATGCACGGCAACACGGTGAAGGCTGCGAGCGGCTACAAGACGCGGCCTTTCGACCTGATCCTGAGCGAGGTGAAGAACTTCTTCGCCGTGCACCAGGCCGAAGGCACCTATGCCGGCGGCCTGCATCTGGAAATGACCGGCAAGAACGTGACGGAATGCACGGGTGGTGCACGCGGCATGACCGACGCCGACCTGAACGACCGGTACCACACCTTCTGCGACCCGCGCCTCAATGCGGAGCAGGCGCTGGAGATGGCGTTCCTGGTTGCACGCTCGGGCCGGGCCCGGCCCGAGGCCGAGGCGGCGGAATAAGCAGGCGTCACCCTGGCAGAAACAAGAAAGCCGCGGCGTGAGCCGCGGCCTTTTCCTTGCGTCCCGTGTAAGGCTCAGAACTTGATCGCAGCGCCGACCCGGGCCGTATTTAGGCTGGCGGTGACGCCCTCGACATTGTCGAAGCGGGTATAGAGATACTCTGCTCTGAGCACGATGTTCTCCGCAAGGGCGGCTTCGATGCCGCCGCCGGCGACGGCGCCAAACCCCCAGACATCGTTCTTCGGGCCGCCAAAGCTGCGAGGCCACCCAATATAGCTGCCGACCCTCCCTCCGGTCGGGCCTACCTGGCCCCAATCGGCGGCGAGCGCGATATTGGTGGTGAAGCGACCTGCGGCAGCGCCGACGGTGAGATAGGGCATGAACCGGCCGAAGGCGTAGCCGAACCGGGCACGCAGGGATGCGTAATCTTCGAGCTTGATGTCCTGGTTCGTGGCAATCGCGACATAGTCGCCGCCGATGCGGCGCGCCTCGAATGTCGAGGCTGCGACGCGTTGGTCGAGACGGGAGTAGTCGGCTTCGATGCCGATCATCGCGTCGCCAAAGGCCAGGTTGTACCCGATATACCCGCCATAGGAGGGGCCGCTGTCGCGGGTCGGACGGCTGATCACCAGCGCGTCCGGATTGAACTGGTTGCCGATTGTTGTCGCGTTGTAGGCAAACCGTGCGAGCTCGAACAACCCGCGATCGGTTTCAAACCTGGTCTGGGTCCCCCCGACGAGGCCGCCGACATAGAAGCCCGTCCAATTGAACCCACCCGAGAAGTAATCCGAGGGCGGCGGTGGTACATCTTCGATCTGGGAGCCACGCAGCACCGGATAGTCGGCCGAAGCCGCCGGCACGGCGGCGATGGACAGTCCGAGCGCGGCAAGGCCCAGGGCCGGCGCAATGGAGCGGATACGCATCGTGGTCTCCCCGAGCAGGGGCCGCAACCCGGCCCTTGTCGCACTGCTCTGGGGGAGATTGATGCATTGGTAACCCTAATGCTGCGTTAACGTGCTCATTTCTGTCAGGCCTTCTTTTCTCGGGGGAGGCGTCAGAGTTTGCAGATTCATTAGAGAAAGTTTGCAGCCTCGTTCCCTCAGCGTCTCATTCCAGACCGCGCCTTGCGGGCCAAAGCCTCTCAATTGATGTGCTTCGTGTAGCGCTCGACCATGCCAATCGACATGCCGAACAGGGCGGCAAGTCACTCATGCCATCGTCTGCGACGACCGGGGCGAGAGCTATGTGATGCCGTTCCACCTGTCTCCGAAGCGCTCCGGGGCGTCTACTCAGTTCGTAAGTGCGGCGCCGAAGGAAAGCTAAACTGACGGCCGGCTGACAAATTGGCCCCACCTGACATCCACGATGGCGCCCGATTTCATCGAGCCTAGGCCTTCTTGCACTCGTCGCGAAACTTCTTCCTGGCCTTCCCATGAAGCCCCTTCTGATCGGCTTGGACAGAGCACGCCTTTGACTTGGCGGTCCTGTCGGAGGAGGTCGCCGTAGCCTTCTTGGCAGGCGCCGCGGGTGCCGGGGAGGTCATGGCCGGCTTTGTGTCAGGACCCATCTGTACGGGTGTTTGCGCAAACCCGTATCCCGTCATCATCGCGAGCGCGGCAACCGGCAGCAGATAGTGCGAGAGGTTCATGGCAACGTCCGCCATCAACCCGGATGATCGGTTCCAGGCAGTCGCCGGGTCGGCTGTCGGATGGCGAATGATCGCGCTGCCCGACTTGAATGGCTACTGAACAGCTGGCTGGCCACGTCTTCGACCTGTGGCATTTTCAGCCTCGCTCCGGCGGGGCGTTTCCTTGAGGTGAGACCGTGAACCCGAGCAGGCCCATTCACGGCAGCCGCTGGGGGGGCCGTGCGGGACGCTCTTGGCGCCGATCTCGGCGCAGGTCACCGGATGTTCCGCGCCGCGATGCCGAGCCAGGATTTTGAGCACGGCAATCCGTTTGGCGGTCAGTTGAGGCGCGCGCCTGCTCATGGCGCCACCTCGCGGAGGGGTGAACAGGGCGAGAGGGAGTTTTCAGCGTGCCGCGCGATTCCGCGTTCGTACGCGGCTGTTCCGGCGACCGCGGGAAGCGGAGGCAAGCAAGATTAAGCGCTTGGCTGGATCGATGCCGATGCGGCGTTAACGCAGGTTGCGTTTTGCGCACCGTCGGGAAGACATCGGCCCGAAAGGGCGGCGCGATTCCCGGCTGCCTGCGAGGGAGGGCGCATGATCCGCCACATCGTATTCTTCACGGCGCAGCGGCGCGAGGATGTCGAGACGATCCGCCTGTCTCTGTCCCGGCTCGGCGATATCCCGCATTCGCTCGCCTTCGAGGTCGTGGCCAATGCCAAGGTCGATCCGCTGGGCAATGACATCGATGTCGTCGTCTACGGCGAATTTGCCGATGAGGCGGCGCTGGCGGCCTACAAGGCCCATCCGATCTATGACGAAACGACGCGCCGCGTGCGTCCGCTGCGCGAGCTGCGCTATTCCGCCGATTTCCGTTCGACCTTGCGTTGATCGAAGGGCTGATCACGCGCAAATGCAGGTCGGGGCAGGGCGCGCGCCCGTTGCTGGCCCTGCCGCCGCGCGGTAAAGCCGAAGCATGACAGCGACCTCGTTCCGCCTGGCTCTGGCCCAGCTCAATCCCATCGTCGGCGATGTCGCCGGCAATGCCGACATGGTGCGCGTTGCGCGGCGCGACGCAGCGGCCGCCGGCGCCGATCTGGTGATGTTCCCGGAACTCTTCCTGTCGGCCTATCCGCCGGAAGATCTGGTGCTGAAGCCCGCCTTCCAGGATGCCTGCCGCAGGGCCTGCGAGGATCTGGCGCGCGAGACCGCCGATGGTGGTCCAGCTCTGCTGGTCGGGTTGCCCTGGCTTGAGGACGGCAAGCTCTACAACGCCTACGCGCTGCTCGACGCCGGGATGATCCAGTCGGTGCGCTTCAAGGTCGACCTGCCGAATTACGGTGTATTCGACGAGAAACGCGTCTTTGAACCCGGCCCGCTGCCCGGTCCTGTCGTCTTCCGCAACCATATCCGCCTTGGCCTGCCGGTCTGCGAGGATATCTGGGGCGAGGAGGTCGTCGAGTGCATCGCCGAGACCGGCGGCGAGATCCTGCTTGTTCCCAATGGCTCGCCCTATCGGCGCGGCGTCACCGAGGAACGCCTGAATGTCGCGGTTGCTCGCGTCGTCGAGGCCGGGCTGCCGATGGTCTATCTGAACCAGCTCGGCGGCCAGGACGAACTCGTCTTCGAGGGCGCCTCCTTCGTGTTGAATGCCGACAAGACCTTTGCTCACCAGCTCCCGGCGTTTCGCGAAGTGCTGCGCCTGACCGATTGGGTGCGCGAGAACGGGTCCTGGCGCTGCCTGCCGGGCGAGATCACGCCCATCGAGAGCAGCGACGAGGCTGATTACGCGGCTTGCGTGCTGGGCCTGCGCGACTATGTCGAGAAGAACCGCTTTCCCGGCGTGGTGCTTGGCCTCTCCGGCGGCATCGATTCCGCGATCTGCGCGGCGATGGCGGTCGATGCGCTCGGCGCCGACAAGGTCCGCTGCGTGATGATGCCCTATCGCTTCACCTCGCAGGAGAGCCTGGACGATGCGAAGCGCTGCGCCGATGCGCTCGGCGTCCGCTACGAGATCGTGCCGATTGCCGAGCCGGTCGAGGGCTTCGAAGCGGCGCTCGCCGGCCTTTTCGCCGGAACCAATCGCGGCGTCACCGAGGAGAACCTGCAGAGCCGCGTGCGCGGCACGCTGCTGATGTCGATCTCGAACAAGTTCGGGCCGATGGTGGTGACCACCGGCAACAAATCCGAGATGTCATGCGGCTATGCCACGCTCTATGGCGACATGAATGGCGGCTACAACCCGATCAAGGACCTCTACAAGACCGAGGTCTTTCGCATGTCGGCGCTGCGCAACCGCTGGAAGCCCGCCGGTGCGCTCGGGCCGGACGGCGAGGTCATTCCGCACAATATCATCGTCAAGCCGCCGACGGCCGAGCTGCGCGAGAACCAGAAGGATCAGGATTCCCTGCCGCCCTATGACGTGCTGGACGATATCCTCGCCTGCCTGATCGAGCACGAAATGCGCCTCGCCGACATCGTCGCCCGTGGCCACGATCTCGAGACGGTCAAGAAGGTCGAACGCCTGCTCTATCTCGCCGAGTACAAGCGCCGCCAGGCCGCGCCCGGCGTGAAGGTGACGCGCAAGAATTTCGGCCGCGACCGGCGCTACCYGATCGTCAATCGCTTCCGCGATCCCGGCGAACCTGCGCATCGGCCGGACGCTGCGCTGGTCAAGGGCGTCGGCAAGGCCGGGGGCGAGAGCTTCGATTTCTGAGCCGATTGTCGGCCTCGCGCAAAGGCGTCATAAGCCTCGTCATGACAACRCCACTCGTTCGCTTCGCGCCGTCGCCGACCGGCTATCTCCATATCGGCAATGCCCGTCCGGCGCTGTTCAACTGGCTCTTTGCCCGCCGCCATGGTGGGCGTTTCCTGCTGCGCTATGACGACACCGACCTTGCGCGCTCGAAGCCGGAATTCGCGGATGCGATTGCCGGGGATCTCGGCTGGCTCGGCATCGAACCCGATCTCGTCATTCGCCAGTCGGAACGGCTGCCGATCTATGATGCGGCGGCCGACCGGCTGCGCGCCGCCGGACGACTCTACCCCTGCTTTGAGACCGCCGACGAACTGGATCGCCGCCGCAAGCGCCAGCTCGCTCGCGGCCTGCCGCCAATCTACGACCGCGCTGCGCTAAAGCTCACGGCCGAGCGGCGGGCGGCGCTCGAGGCGGAAGGGCGCAAGCCGCATTGGCGCTTCCTGCTCGAGGCCCGCGAGGTCGCTTGGGATGATCTCGTGCGCGGCGCGTCGCATGTCGACTGCGCCTCGCTCTCCGACCCGGTGCTGGTGCGTGAGGATGGCAGCTATCTCTACACGCTTCCCTCGGTGGTGGATGACGTCGAGACCGGCGTCACCCATGTCATTCGCGGCGAGGACCATGTCACCAACACCGCGGTCCAGATCCAGATCTTCGAGGCGCTGGGCGCCGCCCTTCCGGCGTTCGGCCACCACAACCTGCTGACCACGGCGAGCGGGGAGGGGCTGTCGAAGCGGCTCGGCCATCTCTCGCTGCGCGGCCTGCGCGAGTCCGGGGTGGAGGCGCTCGCCGTCGCGGCATTGGCCGTCCTGGTCGGCTCCTCCGACGCCGTCAGGCCGGTCGCGAGCCTGGATGAGCTCGCGGATCTCGTCGACCTCGCCCATGTCTCGCGCGCACCGGCCAAGTTCGATGAGCATGAGCTTGAAGCACTGAGCGCGCGCACGCTGCATCAGCTGCCGTTCGAGGCGGTGTCGCACCGGTTGCAGGAGCTTGGGATCGCGGCCGGCGAACCCTTCTGGCTGGCGGTGCGCGGCAATCTCGCAAAGCTTCCCGAGGTGCAGGCCTGGTGGCAGGTCGTTCGTGGCCCGATCACGCCCGTGATCACCGATGCCGGCTTTGCCGCGAGCGCAGCCGCACTGCTCCCGGCCGAGCCCTTCGATGCGACAACCTGGAAGAGCTGGACACAGGCCGTCGGCGCGGCGACCGGCACCAAGGGCAAGGGGCTCTTCATGCCGCTTCGCCAGGCGCTGACCGGCCTCGAGCACGGGCCGGAGCTGGCTGCACTGCTGCCGCTCATTGGCCGTGACAAAGCGCTGAAGCGGCTCGGGGGCGAGGCGGCCTGAAGGCTTCGCATCGCCCCGGATCAGCGCGGCTTGCGCTACGTGTCCGGGAACGACATCGGTCCAGCGGGCAATGGCGCCGTGGATCACTCGTGCCGGTGCATCGCCGATTCATGCTTGGTGTCGCGCATGGTCGCGTAGACCAGCAGCGACAGGAAGATCACGCCCGCCAGGTAGTAGAAGAACCACTGCTCGTGGCCCTGCTGCTTGAAGAACAGCGCGATCGCAGGCGCCGTGCCGCCAAAGATCGAGACCGTCACGGCGTAGGGCACGGCGATGCCTGTGGCGCGGATCGCGGTCGGGAACAGTTCGGCCTTCACCACGGCGTTGATCGAGGTATAGCCGGCGACGAATATCCAGGCTCCGGAGATCAGCAGGAACGCCATCCAGGGCGACTTGGTCTGGGACAGCATCGTCAGGATCGGCACCGTCAGCAGCGAGCCGGCAACGCCGAAGAAGATCAGCAGCGGCTTGCGGCCGATCCTGTCCGAGATGGCGCCATAGATCGGCTGCAGGATTGAGGCGAAGATCAGCGAACCGGCGATGACATAGGTCGTCGTGATGTCGGACAGGCCGACGGTCTGCTTCACGAAGGTCTGCATATAGGTGGTGAAGGTATAGAAGGCCGCGGTGCCGCCGGCCGTCAGGCCGACCACGATCGCAACCTCGCGCGGGTATTTCAGCAGCCCGCGCAGCGAGCTTTCGCGCTTCTTCGTCTTGCTGGCTTCGACGAAGGATTCCGTCTCATGCATGTGGCGGCGCATGAACATCGCGGTGATCGCGAGCAGGGCTCCGATCACGAAAGGAATGCGCCAGCCCCAGGCGACGAGCTGTTCATGGGTCAGGAACACGTTCTGGAGCAGCAGCAGTACCACGATGGCGGTCAACTGGCCGCCGATCAGCGTGACGTACTGAAAGCTCGAATAGAACCCGCGATGGTTCGGGTCGGCGATCTCGGTGAGATAGGTCGCGCTTGCCCCGTACTCGCCGCCGAGGCTCAGGCCTTCGATGATCCGCGCGAGAGCGAGCAGCGCGGGCGCTGCAAATCCGATTGTCGCATAGGTCGGCGTCAGCGCGATGATCAGCGAGCCGAAACACATCATCAGCACCGAGATCGTCAGCGAAAGCCGGCGGCCATAGCGGTCGGCGATGTGACCGAACAGCCATCCGCCGATCGGGCGGACGATGAAGCCGGCGGCAAACAGCGTCGCGGCGTTGAGCTGCTGGACGACCGGATCGTGCGACGGAAAAAAATGCGGCGCGAAATAAAGTGCGAAGGCCGTGTAGGCGTAGAAATCATACCATTCGACGAGATTGCCGACCGAGCCCATGAAGATCGCCTTCAGGCGACGACGGGTGTCGGCCAGATCCATTCCGGTATGCGTGTTGGCGGTTGTCTCTGACATGGGACGCCTCTGCTGGGCTCTGCCAAGGAGGCCGTCAGAGTAGGATTGCGCGCTGGAAGAGCAATCCTGACGAGATCTGGCGCGTATCCAGGCCGGCCGGGGTGGTCTTGCCTGTATATGCGCCTGTCGGCGTCATGCGTCCAGCGCTTGATCCGCGGGGTATTTAAACGCCGCTCTCCGCTCTGGCGCATGCCGCAGCCTTCGCCGCCGACGGACGAGGCGCCGTTGCGGCGGCGCTGCCGGCGTCAGGGCCGCGCGACTGCGGGGCCCAGATTGGGTGCGAGGTTGGGCGCAACGATCCTGACCGTGCGCCGCTCGCCGGTGACGCTGCGGCTCTCCTTCTTCACGCCGTCGCCTTGCTGCACGACCTTCTCGGGCTCGACGTTCTGCGGACCCATGCCGGCCGACTCCGTGCCCGAAGTCGGCGAATTCTCTGACGGCATCGGCTTGTCGTCGGCATCAGACAGGATCGGCTGTTGTTGAGCCGGCGCGGGAGTCGCGGTCCTGCGCTTGGGATCGGGCTTGGGCCGCGACAGCTCGGCTGCGCGCTGTTCGGTGACGATGACGTCGCCCTTGCGCTTGTCGAGAAGCTCCTCGGCATTGCGCAGCGCCTGGGACCAGCTTTGGCCCGGCGCCCGGCAGGTGCAGGCGGAATCGAAGCTTCGAATGTATTTTCCGGCGTTCGCCAGCGACGAATAGGGCGTCCCGCTCCCACGGGCGACCGCATTCTGAATGTCGCCGCCGGTGCTCATGCCGAAGGCCAGCGTCTCCGTCCCGGGGCAGAGCGCCTGGCACATTTCATCCTGGCCGTCGCGGCCGCCGGGGCTGTTGGCGAGCGGGAAGAAATAGCCGTCGCAGGTCCGGACGCAGACCGTATTGGGGCCGCCCTGGCGGGGCTTCTCCGAATCGAGCGGCTGCATGTCCGGATCGAGTTCGGGTATGGTCGAATCGATCTCACCGCGGCGAGGCTCGATGCCGAAGATCGTCTCGAAGAAGCCGCGCTGCTGCCCGCCCCCCCGGCAATTGGTCTCGATCGCTGCGGCGAGCTGCATGCGGCGCTGCTCGGCAGCTCCGCCCTGTGCCTGGCGCTGGAGTGCCGTGTACTGGGACTGCAATTGGTTGATCTGTGCCTGCAGGCCGCCGCATTGCGGGGGCGCCTGCGCACCAAAGAAGAGGAAACCGCCACGTTCGCAGCCCATTGCGCGGAACTGGCTGACGCTTTGCGAGAGCTGGGCGCCGACGCGCTGCGCCTGCTGCGCGGCGCGCGGATCGCCGCCGCGCTGGCCCTGCAGGCTCGCGAGTTCGCTGCGCCAGGCATTGCACGCGGGCGACTGCGCCAGCGCCGCTCCACCCATCGCCGAGAAGGCCAGCAGCATCGCGCCGAGGCGCCGGGTTAGTCGTAGTCTCATCGCCGGTCGGGCCATATTACCTGCTTGTTCGATCCGCCCCGGAAACCGGGCAATCGCTTTGCGGGAGTTTCACCTGCCAAACGCGACGGAACTAAGGACGGGTCCTGCGATGGCGCGGCGCGGATTCGGGCGGACGGCCATGGCAAGGCCCGGCATGCCATATTTGGCGGCAAGCGGCAATTCAGCCTTCGCGTTCGTGATAGCTGCCGGCGAGATGGCGGCCCCGTTCGGTGAGAATCGAAAGCACGCGTTCGAACACGCGCAGCTCCTCTGCCGGAAGTCCCTCGGTCCAGCGCGCCTGGAAGGCGAGCGCCAGCGGCACGATCTCGGCATAGGTTCGGGAGCCGCGGGGGGTAAGGCTGATGAAGGCCTCGCGCCGGTCCTCGCGATTCTCGCTGCGCGACGTCAGGCCGCGCTTCTCGAGTTCGCTGACGGCGCGCGAAACCTTGGTCTTGTGCATCTGGGACAGCTCGCCGATGTCGCGCGAGGTCAGCTTTCCGAATTCGCCGAGCTGCGCGATCACACGCCATTCGGGAATGCCTATGCCGAAGCGCTCGCTATAGATTCGTCCGAGCGCGCGGCTGGCGAAATGGCCGACGACGTTCAGCCGATAGGGCAGAAACTGCTCCAGCCGCAAGGTCGTTTCGTCGCCGGGTGGGGGAGGCTCGGGCTGCGTTGACATTAGTTTCATCTGTAACTAGCTGAGGTCGGGGCGGGATGCCCGCTCCGATCTTTCCGGAACCTGCGTTCTTGTCAAAGCGGTCCGGCAGCGGAAGGGGAAATGCTCATGAATGTCCAGGCACAGATTCATACAGCCCCGCTGCGCCAGGCCGCGACCGGCACGCGCTACATGTCGGGCTTCGRCAATAGTTTCGAGACCGAGGCGCTGCCCGGCGCCTTGCCGGTCGGCCGCAATTCGCCGCAGAGGCCCGCCTATGGCCTTTATGCCGAGCAGCTTTCCGGCTCGCCCTTCACCGCGCCGCGCTCCTCGAACGAGCGGTCCTGGCTCTACCGCATCCGGCCCAGTGTCAAGCATGGCGGGCGCTGGAAGAAGGTCGATAAGGGGCTGATCCGCAGTGCGCCCTGCCGCGACGAGGCCGAGCTGCCGATCGGACAGCTGCGCTGGAGCCCGATTCCGATGCCATCGGAGTCGCTGACCTTCCTGACCGGGCTGCGCACGCTGACGACCGCTGGCGATGCCGAGACCCAGGCCGGCATGGCCGCCCATATGGTTTTCGTCACGGCCTCGATGGAACGCGAATACGTCTTCTGCGCCGATGGCGAATTGCTCATCGTGGCGCAGGAGGGGGCGTTGCGCTTCTGCACCGAATTCGGCGTGATCGAGATCGAGCCCGGCGAGATCTGCATCATTCCGCGCGGCGTCGTCTTCCGCTGCGAGCTGATGGGCGGACCGGCCCGCGCCTATGTCTGCGAAAACTATGGCGGCTCCTTCACCTTGCCGGATCGCGGCCCGATCGGCGCGAATTGCCTGGCCAATCCGCGCGATTTCCTGACTCCCATCGCGGCCTATGAAGACGACGAGACGCCGTCGACGCTCTATGCGAAATGGGGCGGGGAACTCTTCTCCACGCCGATCGGCCAGTCGCCGCTCGATGTCGTGGCCTGGCATGGCAATTACGCGCCCTACAAATACGACCTGCGCCATTATTCGCCGGTCGGGGCGATCTCCTTCGACCATCCCGACCCGTCGATCTTCACGGTCCTGACCGCGCCCTCGGAGACACCCGGCACTGCGAATATCGACTTCGTGATCTTCCCCGAGCGCTGGATGGTCGCGGAGAACACGTTCCGCCCGCCCTGGTATCATCGCAATATCATGTCCGAGTTCATGGGGCTGATCTACGGCGTCTATGACGCCAAGCCGGAGGGCTTCACGCCTGGCGGCTTCAGCCTCCACAACATGATGCTGCCGCATGGCCCGGACGCGCAGGCGTTCGAACATGCAAGCACGGTCGAGCTCAAACCCGTGAAGCTGACCGGGACCATGGCCTTCATGTTCGAGACCCGCTTCCCCCAGCGCGTCACCGGCTACGCCGCGAGCCTGCCGGCCCTGCAGCCGGACTACAGCGCCTGCTGGGAGGGCCTGAAGAAGCGTTTCGATCCGACGAGACGCGAGGCCTGGTAGCGTTCCGATCCCTGCAAGGCACTTGCGGAGCCCGAATGCTTATCGCTCAATGCGCTCCCGAACTTCGCAAGGAGCGCGCCTTGGCGACACCCGCGAAAGCACCGGTTCGGCCGAGCCGCGGCAGGAGCCCGCGCGCCCGGACGTCGCGCACTGCGGTGCCCAGCGGTCCGGCATTGATGCGGCTCTGGGCCCAGCATTGGCTCGCAGTTTGTCGCGAGATGCCGTTGCACGGCCGGCGGTTGCTCGACCGCCTGGAGAACGATCCGGCCAAGGGCATTCATGATTTCCGGCGACTGATGAAGGCGTGGCGTTCCCTGCTGAAGCTCTCGCCGGCCGCACTGGAGCAGGATTCGGCGCAGCTCCGGGCCGATATCAAGCGCCTGCGTCAGAACTTCGGCGCGACGCGTGATGCCGCGGTCGTCGCGCGGACCTTGCAGGAGCTGCTGCCCGGCGAACGCGGCAGGCTGCTCGAGCCCCCGCCGGACCCGATGCCGCTGCCGGAAACCATCGTGTCCATGCAGACGGAGCTCGACCGTCTCGCCGCCAGGATGGAGGAATGGTCGGTCGCCGGCGAGCGCGGTGGCTTCCTGCTCGCGGCATTCCGGCGCAGTTATCGCAAGGCCCGACGCGCGGCCCGCCGTGATCCGCGTCGGATGAGCCTGAAGCACCTGCACGCCTGGCGCACCCGCATCATCGATCTCGGCTATCAGCTCAGCTTCTTCCAGCCCGCCGATCCCGGTCACTACAAGGAGCAGATCGAGGCGGTCGAGCGCTTACGCACCCATCTCGGCGCGGTCGTCGATCTCGACCTGGCAGAACGGCAACTGGCGGAAACCGCCGCGATCAAGCCCCTGAGGAAGGTCAGGAAGAAACTGCGCCGGCGCGCCGGCAAGCAGCGTGGCAAGGCGGCGGGGATGGTCGAGCCCGTGCTCGACACACGCCCGAAAGCCGTCTGCGCCCACCTGGCCGAGGCGATGGTGGCGCATGCACCGCGCCGGATCAAACTTGTCTGACCCGGCGCCATCTAGTGGTCCCGGCGGCGCCTCAGCGCGACCGCAGCCGGTTCATGAACGAGTCATACGACAGCTCGGCGACCTGCCACCAGAGCAGGTTCTCACCGCGGAAGGCGACCATCGAGTCGTAGCCCTTCTTGAACAACTCACTCTTGGCGGAGGTCTCGGCATAGTACTCGTCCGCCGCCTTGAGAGCCGCTTCCATGATCGGCATCGGGAAGGCCTTGAGCTGTGCGCCCTGCTGGACCAGCCGGCGCAGGCCACCCGGGTTCACCGCATCATACTTGGCCAGCATCCAGTTATTGGCAGCCTCGCAGGCGTTGTGGACGATGGCCTGGTAGTGCTTCGGCAGCTTGTTCCAGGCCTCCTGACCAACGACGAGATGCAGCATGGCGCCGCCCTCCCACCAGCCGGGATAGTAGTAGTATTTGGCAACGCGCACGAAGCCGAGCTTCTCGTCATCATAGGGGCCGACGAATTCTGCGGCGTCGATCGTGCCGCGCTCCAGCGCCGGGTAGACGTCGCCGCCTGCGATCTGCGTGGGCACCACGCCGAGCTTGGCGAGCACGGCTCCGCCCATGCCGCCGATGCGGAACTTCAGGCCCTTGAGATCATCGAGCGAGGTCAGTTCCTTGCGGAAGAAGCCGCCCATCTGGCAGCCGGAGTTGCCGCAGGGGATCGAATAGGCATTGAATTTGGCCAGCGCCGAATTGATGATCTCCTCGCCGCCGCCGAAGAACCACCAGGAATGCTGCTGACGCGCATTGAGACCGAACGGGATGCCGGTGCCGAGTCCGAGTGCCGGCTCCTTGCCGATATAGAAATAGGTCGGCGTATGCGCGCATTCGACCGTGCCGGAGGTGACCGCGTCGAGGGCCTGCAGGCCCGGCACGATCTCGCCGGCGGAGAACGTCTGGACCTGGAATTTGCCGTCGGTCGCGTCCGACATGTATTTCGCGAACTGCTGGGCCGTGCCGTAGATCGTGTCGAGCGCCTTCGGGAAGCTCGAGGTCAGGCGCCACTTCACCTCAGGTTGCGACTGCGCGATCGCCGGCATCGCGACCGGCGTCGCAGCCGCTGCCAGCGCACCGGTTTTCAAAAAGTCGCGGCGTTTCATAAGCTGATCTCCCAGAGGTTTGTTGCGCGCAATCTCGCGTGTTCGTCACGGATTGGAAAGAGATGAAACTCGCTTCCCTCATGCACGGTCGTGATGGCCGCCTTGTCGTGGTTTCCAAAGACCTGACGCGCGCCACGGACGCTTTTCCCGTGGTCGCGACCATGCAGGCCGCGCTCGACGACTGGGGCCGCCATGCGCCGCGCCTGGCCGATCTAGCAGAAGGATTGGAGCATGGCTCCGTCCCATCCTTCCGTTTCCACGAGCATGATYGCGCAGCCCCCTTGCCGCGCGCCTATCAGTGGCTGGACGGCTCGGCCTATGTGAACCATGTCGCGCTCGTCAGGAAGGCGAGGGGCGCCGAGATGCCCGAGAGTTTCTGGAGCGACCCTCTGATGTATCAGGGCGGATCCGACGCCGTGCTGGGGCCGCGCCAGCCGATCCGGACCCGCAGGGAGGAGGACGGCATCGATTTCGAGGCCGAGATCGCCGTCATCACCGGCGACGTGCCGATGGGGGTCTCTGCGGAAGCGGCGCATGGCCATGTCCGCCTCGTGATGCTCGTCAATGACGTCAGCCTGCGCAACCTGATTCCGGACGAACTGGCGAAGGGCTTTGGCTTTCTCCAGTCGAAGCCGCCGACGGCCTTCTCGCCGGTGGCCGCGACACCGGATGAACTGGGCGAGGCATGGCAGGGCGGAAAGCTGCACTTGCCGCTGCTCTCGCTGCTCAACGGCCAGCCCTTCGGACAGCCGAATGCCGGCATCGACATGACCTTCGATTTCGGCACACTGATTGCTCATGCCGCGCGGACACGCCCGCTTTCGGCCGGCACGATCATCGGCTCCGGCACGGTCTCAAACCGCGACGACGAAGGTGGCCCGGGGCGCCCGATCGCGCAGGGTGGCGTCGGCTACGCCTGTATCGCCGAGCAGCGCATGGTCGAGATCATCAAGTCGGGCACCGCGGCAACGCCTTTCCTGCGCTTCGGCGATACGGTTCGTATCGAGATGAAGGACGGGGATGGTTCTTCCGTTTTCGGTGCGATCGAACAGGACGTGCTGCCCCATGTCGACTGACAAGCCCGCCTTCGCCTCCAGTGCCGATCTCGGTGAGAAGACCATTTCCTTCGATGAGATCGGCCGGGGCATCTACGCCTATACCGCCGAGGGCGACCCCAATACCGGGGTCGTCGTCGGTGACGAGAGCGTGCTCGTCTTCGATGCGCAGGCGACGCCGAAGATGGCGGAAACCGTGATCGAACGCGTCCGCAGGATCACCGACAAGCCGATCAGCCATGTCGTGCTCTCGCATTACCACGCGGTCCGCGTGCTGGGGGCGCCAGCCTACGGCGCCCGCGAGATCGTCGCCTCCGATGTCGCCCGCGAGATGATCGTGGAACGCGGCGAACAGGACAAGGCGAGCGAGATCGGCCGGTTTCCGCGGCTCTTCCAGGGCGCAGATTCGATCCGCCCGGGCCTGACCTGGCCGACCATGACCTTTTCCGACACCGCCTCGATTTGGCTGGGCAAGCGCGAGGTCAGGCTGATGAAGCTCGGGCGCGGTCATACCGCAGGCGACATCGTCGCCTGGATTCCCGATGCCGAGGTCTCCTTCGCGGGGGATCTCGTCGAATATGGTGCGACGCCCTATTGTGGCGATGCCCATTTCGAGGACTGGCCGACGACGCTCGACCATTTGTCGGCCCTCGGCTCGGTCGCGATGGTGCCTGGCCGGGGCGCTGCGCTGACCGATGCGGCGATGGTCGCCGATGGCATCAGCGGCACGCGCGCCTTTCTCAGCGACCTCTATGACGCGGTGAAGCAGAACGCCGGCGCGGGCCGCTCGCTCCGCGAGACCTTCGAGCGTGTCCATGCCGTTTTGAAGCCAGGCTATGGCGACTGGGTGATCTTCGAGCATTGCCTGCCCTTCAATGTTTCGCGTGCCTATGACGAGGCCAACGGGCTCGATCATCCGCGCATCTGGACCGACGAGCGCGATCGCCAGATGTGGCTCGACCTGCGAGGGTAGGGCGGTGTCGCTCGTCGCCTATCTGCGCAAGGCGGCCCGCAACAATGGCTGGGCCAATGACCGGCTGCTGCGCGCCTGCGCCGAACTGGACGACGAGGCATTCAGGGCCACGCGAACGAGCTTCTTTCCCTCGCTCCACGAGACCTTGAACCACAATCTCTCGGTCGATCAGTTCTATCTCGACGCCCTGGAGCAGGGCGGGCGCGGGCTCGCCGTCTTCGATACCTTCCGGCCGCTCGACGCGGCCGCGCTCCTCATCGTGCAGGGGCAGACCGATCGCCGCCTGATCGCCTTCTGCGATGCGTTGAGCGAGGCAGAGCTGGCACGGCAGGTCGAGACCGATCGCGGCGATGACGGCAAGGTGCCCGGGCGGATCGACGATCTGCTCGCGCATCTCTTCCAGCATCAGATCCATCATCGCGGCCAGGCCCACGCCATGCTCGCCGGCACGACGGTCGCGCCGCCGCAGCTCGATGAGTATTTCCTCGCTTTCGATGCCGGCCGGCGTGCCTCGGATCTGCGGGGGCTCGGGATCGAGGGGCCGGAGGCGATCGGATGACGACGGAGCTGCGCCGTTTCGCCTATCGCCGCAGCCCTGACCAGGATGCACGCGAACCGGCCCATCATCCGGTTGTCATCATTGGCGCCGGCCCGGTCGGGCTGACGCTCGCGCTCGATCTGGCGCGCCGTGCCGTTCCCGTCGTGCTGATCGATGATTCCGATCGCATCGGCGAGGGCTCGCGCGCGATCTGTTTTGCCAAGCGTACGCTCGAGATCTTCGACAGGCTCGGCCTCGCGGAAGGCATGGTCGCGAAAGGCGTCACCTGGCAGCGGGGCAGGGTCTTTCGCGGGCAGGAGCAGCTCTATGAGTTCGATCTATTGCCCGAGCCTGGCCACAAGCAGCCGGCCTTCATCAACCTGCAGCAATATTACGTCGAAGCGGCGTTGGCCGACGCTGCGGCTGCGGAGGCGCTGATCGATCTGCGCTGGTCGAACCGTCTCACCGGCATCCAGCCTCGTAGCGACGGTGCGCTCCTGACCATCGCGACGCCGGATGGGCCCTACCAGTTCGATGCCGGCTGGGTGGTCGCCTGCGACGGAGCGCGATCGCCGACGCGCGCGCTGCTTGGCCTGGAGTTTCGCGGTGAGGCCTTCGAGGACAAGTTCCTCATCGCAGACGTGAAGATGCGGGCGGAATTCCCCACCGAGCGTTGGTTCTGGTTCGCGCCGCCCTTCCATTCCGGACAGTCGGCCCTGCTGCACAAGCAGCCGGACGATGTCTGGCGCATCGATCTGCAACTCGATCGCGACGCCGACCCCGAGCATGAACGACAGCCCGAGATCGTGCGGCCGCGCATCCGGCAGATGCTCGGCCATGACGATTTCGCGCTGGAATGGGTCTCGGTCTACCGCTTCCAGTGCCGCAGGCTCGCGCGCTTCGTTCATGGTCCGGTGGTCTTCGCCGGCGATGCGGCGCATCAGGTCTCGCCCTTCGGCGCGCGCGGCGCCAATTCCGGCATCCAGGATGCCGACAATCTCGGCTGGAAACTGGCATTGGTCGTGAAAGGGCAGAGTCCCGCTTCTCTGATCGACAGCTATGACAGGGAGCGTGTCGAAGCAGCGCAGGAGAATATCCTGCATTCGACCCGCGCCACGGATTTCATCGCGCCGCGCTCGCCAGGCGAGCGGGTCTTGCGCGATGCGGCCCTTGCCCTGGCCGGCAAGGCCGGCTTCGCCCGGGGCTTCGTCAATTCCGGGCGTCTCTCGCAGCCGACGACCTATCTGGCGTCGCCGCTTTCGACGCCTGGCCCGGATTGGCAGGGGGGGCTCGCGGCGGGCACCTCCTTCCACGACGCTGCGCTGCCATCCACAGCCGGCGGGCGGCGCTGGCTGAGCGAGACGCTGGCCGAGGGCCGGCCGGTCATCATCGCCTGCGGGGTGGCGGCCGAGGGCATGACGCCTGCCGCCGCCTTGTGGGTCGACGTTCCCGCCAGAGATGGGGGAGACGAGCCCCTGGCGCGACGTTACGGATTGACGCCGGGCGATGCCGTCGTGCTGCGTCCTGACGGCCATGTCGCGGCGCGGTTTCGCCAGGCGACACCTGTGCAACTGGCGGCCGCGATCGAGAGGCTGGAAGGGCGCGCCGCAGCATGAGCAGCGAACTTGTCACGGAACCGAATCTCTCCGATCCCGACGCGGCGTTCCGGATGATCGCGGAGGCGCATCGCGATCTCTCCGAGGCCGAGAGCGTGGCGCTCAATGCAAGGCTCGTCCTGATCTTCGTCAATCATATCGGTGACGTGGAGATCTTGCGTCAGGCCTTGGCGCTGGCGCGCGAGGCGCGGTAACGTCGCATTTCCTCTGCCGGAGCCTTGGCCGCGATGATCGATCCCGTTCCGCTCTATTCCAGCGCCATCCCGCTCTCGTTCTTCCTGTGGGGGCCGGCGCTGGTGATGTTGATGTTCTGGCTCACCGGGCTCTGGGCGAGCCGTCAGGGCGTGGCCCGCATGCTCGAGAGCGACTGGAACGGCTTCAACGCTGCCGATGTCGAAAAGCTCTTCGCAGCTTATGGCGAGGAACGCCGCAACCGCTACCGTCACCGGGTGCTGCCGGCCGATGTCGCCTTCGCCCTGACCTATGCGATCGTCGGCGCGATCATCGTCGCGGGCGTCGCGATGCGCGGCTATCCCTGGTGGGTGGCGGCATTATGCGGCGGCGGCTGGCTCTTCGGCGGGCTCTGCGATGTCGTCGAGAATTTTGTCATTGCCCGGCTGCTCGACAAATACCCCCGGGTCGAGGCGGGCGATGTCGCCATGGCGAGCGGCTTCACGCAGTTGAAGCTGGTGCTGTTCACGCTCGGCGTGCTCGGCGCGCTGGCCGCGGCCTATCTGGTGTTCAAGCCACTGGCGGTGTGACGACCGGTGCCGCGGCTGCGTCATGGGTGGCAAGCCAGCCGGCGCGGCCGAGGCGGAAGAAGGCGCAGAGGAAGTGCGGATCGCCCATCAGCCATGAGCACCGGTCGCTCTCGCGCTGGAAACCGAGCCTCTCCGCCAGACGAAGGGATGCCGCGTTCAACGGGTGCGTGAGGATGACCACCTCGGTTAGGTCCAATGGGCCAAAACCGTGCTGGAGCAGGCGCGAGGCYGCCTCCGTCGTATAACCCCGGCCCCAATGGCGCGTCTCGAAGCGGTAGCTCAGCTCGATCTGCGCCGTCGCCGGAGCGCCGGGGAACAGCGCGACATAGCCCAGCAACGCGCCAGGGCTTTCGCGCGGGCTGATCGACCAGTAGCCCAGCCCCCGATCGACATGGGTGAAGCTGCGCTTCGCCACTGCCTCCCTGCTCATGAAGGCGGTGCCGACTGGCGCGATGTGTCGCATCACCTCCGGATCGGAATTCATTGCAATGACATGGTCGAGATCCTCAATGGTTCTCGGCCTGAGGATGAGGCGGTCCGTCGCGAGGATCGGCTGCGTCGTCGCCGGCATCTTGCTGGTCTGCATCGGACGCCTCTGGCATTGCTTCGCCTCAGAACCCATATGCGGCGCCGGCTACGCGGAACAGTCAGGAGATCGAGAATGCGCGCCTGTGGTACCACGTCTTCACGCGCCCTGGCCCTGGCTCTGTTGGCGCTAGGGCTCGGTCTGACCGGGGCCGCACAGGCCCAGGAGGACCTGATCTTCAGGAAATCGACCGTCTGGAAGATGCTGACGCCGAACGACAAGCTCGCCGTCTATGGCGTCGACGATCCGATCGTCGAGGGTGTGGCCTGCCACTACACTATCCCCGAGAAGGGCGGCGTCTCCGGCATGTTCGGGGTGGCGGAGGAGGTCTCGGAGATCTCGCTCGCCTGTCGTCAGGTCGGTCCGATCAAGTTCAAGGAGAAGTTCGAGCAGGGCGATGTCGTCTTCCGCGAGCGCCGCTCGATGGTCTGGAAGAAGATGCAGATCGTGCGCGGCTGCGACATCAAGCGCAACGTGCTGGTCTATCTCGTCTATTCCGACAAGCTGATCGACGGGTCGCCGCAGAATTCGACATCCACCGTCCCGATCATGCCCTGGGGCGGGGTAGGCGAGGCGCCGAAATGCTCGGATTGGGTGAGGTGAGCCGCAGGCTCAGCCGCCGCAGGTGATCGAGAGCGGCTGTTCGGCCGGTTCGGTGATGACAGGCTTCGAGACCGAACCGGTGAAATCTTCGCGCGAGGCGATGCCGAAGGCTGTCGCCTTCGCAAAACCCTGGGCCTCGCACCAGGCATMGGCGACGATCTTGCCGCATTCCGAGGTCTTCGAGGACAGGCAGTCGGCCACGCCATAACCGTCGCTCGCCGGAATCAGGAAAATGCGCTGGTCGTTGGATGCGGCCACCGTCTTCGAGGTCGGCAGGACTGCGAGCGAGAGGCCGGCTCCGACGATTCCGAACAGGCCGATCAGGGCGATGGCGCGGCGCATTCTCGATCTTTCCTCGTGACCCGACAGGCCAAAGAACCTTCGAAGCATGAGGATGGTTCCAGTCCGTTAAATTTGAATGAATTCGGCGTCAGCTATGTTGCGGCGCAACAAACTCGGGCGCCCTCTTGACGCAAAGCCCGCGCACAGGCAATCAGTTTTTCATGACGCAGGCCGCCATCCGGATTTGCATTATTTGCCGCTAGCTTTCGCTGGCCGGCTGCTCACGTCATCGTCCTGAAACGACCCGACAGAAAGCGCCCCCGGCCAGCGGCCCGGACCACGCTTCTCGTCGCCTATTCGCCAGGACCGTTTCGATGACGCCGACTTTAAGGCTCTACAACACGCTGACGCGGACGAAAGAGACGTTCGCGCCGATCGATCCCGGCAATGTCCGCATGTATGTCTGCGGTCCGACGGTCTATGACTACGCCCATATCGGCAATGCCCGCCCGGTCATCGTCTTCGATGTGCTCTACCGGCTGCTCCGCCATCTCTATGGCCCCGAGCATGTCACCTATGCCCGCAACCTCACGGACGTCGACGACAAGATCAATGCGCGCGCCGCCCGCGACTTTCCGGGCCTGCCGCTGAACGAGGCGATTGCCAGGGTCACGCAGACCACGACGGCGCAGTTCCACAATGATGTCGATGCGCTGGGCAATCTGCGCCCCGATGCCGAGCCGCGCGCCACCGACCATATCGAGGAGATGAAGGCGATCATCGAGCGCCTCATCGCCCGTGGCATCGCCTATGTCGCCGAGGAGCATGTCCTGTTCCACGTGCCGGCGGTGGCGAGCCTGGGGAAGGCGCCGAAATACGGCTCGCTCGCCCGTCGTTCGCTGGACGAGATGATGGCCGGCGCTCGTGTCGATGTCGCGCCCTACAAGCGCGATGCCATGGATTTCGTGCTGTGGAAGCCGAGCCGCGACGGCATCGACCCCGGCTGGCCGTCCCCGGCCGGCATCGCCACGCTCGGCCGCCCCGGCTGGCATATCGAGTGCTCGGCCATGTCGATGGCGAAGCTGCTCGCGCCCTTCGGCGGCGGGCTCGCCTGCGATGACCCCACCAAAAATGTCTTCGACATCCATGGCGGCGGCATCGACCTCGTCTTTCCGCATCATGAGAACGAGATCGCCCAGAGCTGCTGCGCCTTCGGCGGGGCCGACGGCGCCGGCCGCATGGCGAATATCTGGATGCATAACGGCTTCCTGCAGGTCGAAGGCGAGAAGATGTCGAAGTCGCTCGGCAACTTCGTCACCATCAACGAGTTGCTGCAGACCGATGTCTTCGGCGGCCGGACATGGCCGGGCGAAGTGCTGCGCCTTGCGATGTTGAAGACGCATTATCGTCAGCCGATCGACTGGACGGTGAAGTCGCTGGAGGAGGTCGAGTCCATCATCGGTGGCTGGGAGGAAGTCCTGCGTGGCATTCCGACGGAACCGCAGGCCGCTCCAAGCGACGTGGATGCCGAAATCATCGCCGCGCTGGCCGATGACCTGAACACGGCCAAGATGATGACGCGGCTTCATGGTCTCGCACGCGAAGCGAAGGCCGGCGATCCGAAGGCTGCGCGCGCATTGGCGGCAAGCGTCGATTTCCTCGGCCTGAATCGTCAGGCCTGGGGGCGGAAGGAACAGGAGTTCCTCATCCGGACGGCGACCGATGACGGCTTCGCGACGCGTGTCGACGATCTGATCCAGCGCCGGCTTGCAGCGCGTCGCGCCAAGGACTTTGCCGAGTCCGACCGCATCCGCGACGAACTTGCGGCGATGGGCATCCAACTCAAGGATGGCAAGGACCCGGCGACCGGCGAGCCCACGACAGCATGGGAAGTGAAACGATGAACCGCGACCAAACCCCCTCTCCCCTTGCGGGAGAGGGTTGGGGTGAGGGGTCGCGCGACGCTTGCCGGCCTTCGTCTCATTCTGCTCCAACCGGAGAGGGAAGCGCGACCCCTCATCCGGCCGCTGCGCGGCCACCTTCTCCCGCAGGGGGAGAAGGGGAGCATGCGCCGTCGCTGCGTGCCAAGCTCGGCCAGCGCGCGCGCTCGATGCGCAAGGAGCCGACGGAGGCCGAGCGCAAGCTTTGGCACCTCCTGCGCGACAGGCGGTTCAGCGGTTTCAAGTTCCGTCGGCAGGTCCAGATCGGTTCCTATATCGTCGATTTCGTGTGTCCGTCGAAGCGACTGATCGTCGAAGCCGATGGCGGCCAGCATGCAGAAAGCACGTATGACGCCGTTCGGGACGCTTGGCTGAAAGAGCAGGGCTTTCGCATTCGTCGCTTCTGGAACGCCGATATTCTTCGTCGTGGCGACGAGGTCCAGGACACGCTTTGGCACGATCTCGATGGAGCGACGCTCCATGAGACGGACATGACATGGGAAGTGAAACGATGAACCGGGATGCCCCGAAGATCCGGCGCGCCGGTGCGCTCTCGGTCGCCATGAAACTCGTCATGCTCGCCATGGTGATGCCGCGTGTGCTGCGCTATCGGATGAGGGCCGGGCGATGAGCGCCCGCGTCCATCTTTTCGATACGACGCTGCGCGACGGCGCCCAGACTACCGGAGTCGACTTCTCGCTCGACGACAAGCGCGCGGTCGCCGCCATGCTGGACAAGCTCGGCATCGACTATGTCGAGGGCGGCTATCCCGGAGCGAACCCGCTCGATACCGCCTTCTTCGCGGAGAAGCCGACTTCGAAGGCCAAGTTCGCTGCCTTCGGCATGACCAAGCGGGCAGGGCGCTCGGCCGCCAACGACCCGGGCATCGCGGCCCTGCTCGAGGCGAAGGCGGACGCCATCGTCTTCGTCGCCAAGAGCTGGGACTACCATGTCCATGTCGCGCTCGAGATCTCGCTCGAGGACAATCTCGAGGGGATCACCGACAGCGTGAAGGCCGCGAAGGCGGCCGGACGCGAGGTGATGCTCGACTGCGAGCATTTCTTCGACGGCTACAAGGCCAATCCCGATTATGCGCTGGCCTGCGCGCGGGCAGCCTATGAGGCGGGCGCACGCTGGGTCGTGCTTTGCGATACGAATGGCGGCACCTTGCCGGACGAGGTCGGCGCCATCGTTGCCGAGGTCGCCAAGGTCGTGCCGGGCGATCATCTCGGCATCCATGCCCATGACGATTGCGGCTGCGCCGTTGCCAATTCGCTGGCGGCGGTCGAGGCGGGGGTCCGCCAGATCCAGGGCACGTTGAACGGGCTCGGCGAGCGCTGCGGCAACGCCAATCTGGTGACGCTGATCGGCGCGCTGAAACTGAAGGACAGGTATCGCGAGCGCTTCAGCATCAATGTCGACGAGCAGCAGCTCGGCGAGCTGACCCATGTTTCGCGGACCCTCGACGAGATGCTGAACCGCGCCCCGAACCGGCACGCGCCCTTCGTCGGTTCGTCTGCCTTCGCGACCAAGGCCGGCATCCATGCCTCAGCGGTGCTGAAGGACCCGCGCACCTATGAGCATGTCGCGCCGGAAGCGACCGGCAATATCCGCAAGGTCCTGATCTCCGACCAGGGCGGCAAGTCCAACCTCGTTGCCGAGCTGGAGCGCATCGGCGTGACGCTTGGGCGCGACGATCCGCGGCTCGGGCGCCTGCTCGACGAGCTCAAGGACAAGGAGGCGCAAGGCTACGCCTTCGAGGGGGCCGACGCCTCCTTCTTCCTGCTCGCCAAGCGGATCCTGCGCGAGGTGCCGGATTATTTCACGGTCGAGCGCTTCAAGGTGAATGTGGAGCGCCGCTACAACGCCAATGGCGAGCTCGTCACCTTCTCCGAGGCGATCGTGAAGGTGCAGGTCGGCGACGAGCTGCTGATCTCGGCTGCCGAGGGCTCTGCCGGTCCGGTCAATGCGCTCGACGTCGCCTTGCGCAAGGATCTCGGCCGCTATCAGTCGCTGATCGGTGGCTTGCGGCTCGTCGACTACAAGGTCCGCATCTTCCAGGGCGGCACCGATGCAGTGACGCGCGTCCTGATCGAATCCGCTGACGAGACCGGCGAACGCTGGACCACGGTCGGTGTCAGCGCCAACATCATCGACGCCTCGTTCCAGGCGCTGGTCGACTCGATCACCTACAAGCTGATGCGGGCCGGCGCGACGGCGTAAGCGACGAGGGCTTTTGATCCGCCGCGATTCCCGGGTGAGGCGCAGCGCCCACCTGGCAATCATTCTGCGGATGAGCGTTCGGCGGTGCCGCCGCGGTCGGGAATGGCCGGGACGAGGCCCGGCCATGATGGCCCTGGCGGCTCAATCCGTCAGGCGGATCGTCTTTTCCCTGCAGAGATCGACGCCGTCATTGTCGTTTTCGACCTCGTCGCTGAAGCGACCGAGCACGAAATAGCTGCAGCCCGCCGGCTTGTTGAGTTTCAGCACGGCGCTCTTTCCGGGAGCGAGCGGCTTGGCGAGTTTGGCGACGAGGCGGGGCTGTTCACCCGAGGTGGTGATTTCGAGCGTGTTCAATGGCACGCTGCGGGCATTGGTTACCTTGATCTGTGCCGGCGGCCGCGCTGATTGCGCCAGGGCGGGAAGCGTCGCGAGGCAGAGTGAGACGCTGGCGCCGATCAGGCCGGCAAGGATAACCCGTTGAGCTCTCATGGCTGTTTCTTTCCCCGATCCGAGCGTTGACCGCTCCGACGCCATCTCACACCGGTCCTTCGACGAGAACAAGGCCAAGCCGGCGCGCGTGTTCCGCAATCCCCGGAGGCCGTGTGCAAACGCGCTATTGGGATGCCTGAGGTGTGCGCCGCGTCGTCTGCGGGTGAAGTTGGACGAGAGTCGCGGCGACCCTTTCAGGTCCGCATCGCCAGAATGAGCGGCCCAGCGCCAAGGATGGCGATCACTCTCTTCAG
>NZ_JBFTZN010000052.1:0-32748 GCF_056406775.1 Allobosea sp. P1_A7 | reverse complement strand
GCGCCAGGCAGATGATGGCCGCCTGAGGATCATTCTCGATCTGGCTGCGCATGCCGGCCATGGTCGCCAGAGCGAAGACCAGCAATGCTGCGACAGTGATGCCATCGACCGCGGCGCCATGGGCAGCCAGCGCGGCTGCGGCGTGCCGCCTCAGGATGAGCGCGACGCCCTCAGCCCCTCCGATCAGCAGCGCAAGCCTCAGCGCGAGGTCAAGAGGCGCGACGGAGAGCCCGCCGGACCAGCTTGCCAGCAACGGTATGGTGAGGGGCGCCAGCGCCATGGACAGGAGCGTGACGACCAGCGGCACCGCACCATCCAGCCCCAGCATTCTTGCGACCGCCGCGGTGCCACTCGACGGTGGCACTGAGCTGGCCAGAACCAGCGCCAGTGCGAGCTCAGGGGCAAGGCCGATCAGATGCGCGGCGATGCCTGCGAGGATCGGACATGCGATCATCGCGACGCAGGGTAGGAAGACCGACAGCGAAGGACGCCGGATCACGGCGACCACCGCGATCATGTCGATCCGCAGCAGCGTCCCGAGCACGATCAGGAAGATCGCCGCCGGCATCAGCGGGCGCGCCAGCTCGGCCAGCGTGGGAAAAATCAGCCCGAGCATGACGCCGAGCGCCAGCAATGTCGGCCCGCGCGGGATCAGGCGCGGAAGATTGGATCGCATGAGACACGCCCGTTTGCCTGGGGCGCAGACGATAGGCAGGCATATCGCCATCTTGGAAATCGATTATCGGCATGACCATAATCGTCGCCATGAATTTGGCTGCGATCGATCTCAATCTCCTCGTCGCCTTCGAGGCCCTGATGGAGGAGCGCCATGTGACCCGCGCAGGGCAGCGCATCGGGTTGGCACAACCCTCGATGAGCAGCGCGCTGGCGCGCCTGCGAGCCCTGTTCGACGACGACCTGCTGGTCAGGACGGCCGAGGGCATGCAGCCGACCGCCAGGGCGCTTGCCCTGGCCCGACCGGTCAGCGAGGCGCTGGAACAGATTCGCAGAACGCTGGATTCCGGGCCGGGCTTCGATCCAGGCTCGGCACGGAGGCATTTCACCATCGCAGTGACGGATTACGGCGACCTCGTCATCGTGCCGGCCCTTGTCGAAGCGCTGCGGCGCGACGCGCCCGGGGTCGATCTCACCGTGCGTCCCATCACCGATGCGGTCGAGAGCCTGGCGCGGCTGGAACGCGGCGAGGTCGATGCCCTGATCGGCGGCCATCTGCCCGCCTCCTCCCGCACAACCCGGCAGTTCCTGCTGATGGAGCGCTTCACCTGCGTTCGCGATGCATCCCGCGCAGCTCCGGGCATCTCGCTCGACCGTGCTGATTTCGTGCGCCTCCCCCATGTCCTGTTCTCGTCGATGGGAGGCGATGGCTCACCGAGTGCCGTCGATGCCATTCTGTCGGAACACGGACACAAGCGCAGGGTCGCGGTCACGCTTCCGCATGTCGTGGCGGTGCCCTTTGTACTGGCAGGGACTGATCTCGTGGCGACCATGGCGGAGCGAATCGCCCTGCGCTTTGCCGACGTGGCAGGCGTGGCGATCCTTCCCCTACCCTACGAGGTTCCGGCTTTCGCGATCGACCTCGTGCATGGACTGCGCGCAACGTCGAACCCGGCGATGCAATGGTTCGTCGATCTCATCGTCAAAACCTGCCGGACAATCTGAAACGCGCCACAATCGTCCGTCACGGCCATGACGTTGAGTCAGCGCCGGATCAATTTCGCATGTCGGACACACTCCCCGCCTTCCTCACCCGCGCGGCCCTGCGTGCGGACCTCCAGCGCCTCGGCCTGCAGCCCGGCGACACCGTGATGGTCCATGCCGCGATGAGCCGCGTCGGACGCTTGCTGAACGGTCCCGATGCCTTGATCGGCGCCCTGCTCGACACAATCGGCGCTCAGGGAACGCTGCTGGCCTATACCGACTGGGACGGCGCCTATGACGACCTGCTCGACGATGAGGGCCGCGTTCCCGAAACCTGGCGCGCGCATCTCCCGCCCTTCGATCCGGCGTCGTCACGTGCCATTCGCGACAATGGCGTGCTGCCGGAATTCCTGCGCACCACCCCCGGCGCGAAACGCAGTGGCAATCCCGGCGCGTCGGTTGCAGCACTCGGTGCCAGGGCGGACTGGATCACGCAGGATCACCCGCTCGACTATGGCTATGGCGAAGGTTCTCCGCTGGCGAAGCTCGTCTCCATCGGCGGCAAGGTTCTCATGGTCGGCGCCCCCCGCGACACGCTGACCCTGCTGCATCACGCCGAACACCTCGCGCAGATCCCGGGCAAGCGCATCCTGCGCCGGGAAGTCCCGTTCGCGACCGCATCCGGCACGCTGTGGCGGATGATCGAGGAATTCGACACGGGCGATCCCATCGTCGCCGGGCTCGATGAGGATTACTTTGCCGAGATCGTCGGTGCATTCCTTGCCTCCGGACAGGGTCGGCAGGGACAGATCGGCGCCGCAGCAAGCATCCTCGTCGACGCTGCGGCGATCACCCATTTCGGCGTCGCTTGGCTGGAGAGCCGCTTCGGCGGGCAGCTTACGCCTGCTCTCGCTTCGCCCGGCCGGTAAACCACCCGATCGCCCGGAAATAGACCGGGTAGGGCAACAGGTTGATCAGCTTCACCGCCCATGACAGCCGGCGTGGAAAGCTGATCTCGAAGCCGCCGCGCGCGAAGCCGTCGACGATGCGTTTTGCTGCAACCGCCTCGGTCATCAGGAGCGGCATCGAGAAATCGTGCTGGCGCGTCAGGGGCGTATCGACGAAGCCCGGATTGACGACCTGAAGACGAATGCCGAGCCTGTCGCAGTCGAATTTCAGCGCCTCGCACATGTAGATCGTCGCCGCCTTGGAAGCGCCATAGGCGGCGGCTCTCGGCAGGCCGCCGAAACCGGCGATCGAGGCGTTGACCGCAATATGGCCACGGCCCCGCGGCTTCATCCGCTCCAGCACGGCGGCCAGCCCCTTGGCTGCTCCAAGGGTGTTGACCGCCAGAGCAGCCTCGAGAGCCGCGATGTCAAACACGCCGGGTCGGGTGACTGGCGCGACGCCGGCATTCAGGAAGGCCAGCGCGATCGGCCCATGCACGCTCTCGATGGCATCGACCACCACGCGCATGGCTGCGGCATCCGTCACGTCGCCGGCATGGGCAACGATACGACCGGGCAATCCGGTCGCGCGTCGTGCGAGTTCTTCGAGTTGTTCCAGCCGTCGCGCCGTGATCGCCACCGTCCACCCGCGAGCGGCCAGTTCGAGTGCGACGGCCTCGCCGATGCCGGAACTCGCGCCGGTGACCCAGGCGACGCCGTCCTGCGGCTGCATGCGCGGCAATGACATGGTTTCTCCGGACGAGAGGCCTCCCGGACATACAGCCCCACAAGTGATCGGCGCAACCTTGCCGCCCTGCCCGTCCCGCTTCTGCAGCGCCTCGATCGCCGCAATCCCCACACGGCGTCATGGCATGTGGCGCACGCCACGCAATCGGTGCAGTCTGCCGGCCGCAGCGCCAGCCGCAGATGAATCAGGACCACGACCGATGCCGACAGAATTGCTCTTCCGCCAGGACTCCTACCTCGCCGAGACCCCGGCCAAGGTAGAGGCGCTGAACGAGCGCGGCGGCATCGTTCTCGATCGCACGGTGTTTTACGCCACCGGCGGCGGCCAGCCGGGCGATGCCGGGCGGATCCGCCTCGCCGACGGCAGCGAGATCGCCATCGGCACCACGATATACGACCCCGAGGACAAGAGCCGCGTCATCCATGTGCCGCTCGAGGGCCAGGCCGCACCTCAGCCCGGCGACACTGTCACCCTGTTGCTCGACTGGGAGCGCCGCCTGAAGCGCATGCGAATCCACACGGCCCTGCACCTGCTCAGCGTCGTGCTGCCCTTCCCCGTCACCGGCGGCTCGATCGGCGATGGCGACGGCCGTCTCGATTTCGACATTCCGGAAGGCGGGCTCGACAAGGCGGAGATCGGCGAGAAGCTGAACGCGCTGATCGCCCGCAATGCCGCCGTCAGCGAGCGCTGGATTACCGACGAGGAGCTCGACGCCAATCCCGGCCTGGTCAAGACCATGTCGGTGAAGCCACCGCGCGGGTCCGGTCGCGTCCGGCTGGTTTCGATCGAAGGCATCGATCTCCAGCCCTGCGGCGGAACCCATGTCCGCAACACCTCCGAGATCGGTGTTGTTGCGATCACCGATATCGAGAAGAAGGGCAAGCAGAACAGGCGCGTGCGCATCGCGCTTGCCTGAGCCCGCCAGACTTCGCCTCATCAGCAGGAAACGCCGACCATGGCCAGCAACGATGTTTTCGTCTCCACCGAATGGCTCGCCGAGCGCCTGAACGCGCCCGATATCGTGGTGGTCGACGGCTCCTGGTATCTCCCCGTGCATGCCCGCGATCCCGCCGCCGAATACGCGGCACGGCGCATTCCTGGTGCGGTGCGCTTCGACATCGATACGGTGAAGGACGCCAAGTCCGATCTGCCGCACATGCTGCCGCGGCCGGATGCCTTCGCGGCCGCTGTCGGCGCCATGGGAATCGGCGACGGCATGCGCATTGTGGTCTATGACGGGCTCGGCCTGTTCTCGGCCGCGCGCGTCCGCTGGACCTTCAAGACCTTCGGGGCGAAGGACGTCGTCATCCTCGAAGGCGGCTTCCCGAAATGGCAGGCCGAAGGTCGCCCGATCGAGGAAGGCCCGCCCCGTACCCGCGCCGCCCGCACCTTCACCGCCCGTCTCGACCACTCCGCCGTGGCCGATGCCGGCGATGTCGAGCGTGCGCTGAATGGCGCTGCGATCCAGGTCGTCGACGCCCGTCCGGCCGACCGCTTCCGCGGCGAGGCGCCGGAGCCGCGCGCCGGCGTGCGCTCGGGCCATATGCCGGGTTCGCTCAACCTGCCCTTCCCGGCAATCATCGCCGATGGCAGGCTCCGTTCGCCGGAGGCGATCGCTGCCGCCTTCACCGAGGCTGGCGTCGATCTGGACAAGCCGATGATCACCAGTTGCGGCTCGGGCGTCTCGGCCGCGATCCTCTCGACCGCGCTCGAGACCATCGGCAAACCGGCGCGCGCCATCTATGACGGCTCCTGGGCCGAATGGGGCGCGAGCGACCGGGCGATCGCAACGGGGCCGGCCAGGAAGAGCTAAAGCACCGGCTCGAAAACTGGATTGCGGCTTTCGGGAAAGCCGATCCAAACGCAGAAGGCTGGGTCGTCGGACCGGACACCAGATCCGATCCGACGATCTAAGAAAGCGCTGGAGTTTGACTCAGTAAGTCGCTCTGCCGCCTGACAGATCGAAAATGCCCCCGGTCGAGAAGGAGCACTCGTCGGAGGAGAGCCAGAGCACCATTCTGGCCACCTCCTCGATCTCGACGAAGCGGCCCATCGGGATACGGCCAAGGATGTCTGCGCGGCGCTCGGCCGAGATTTCCTTGGCCATCGCGGTTTCGGCAGCGGCCGGCGTGATCGCCGTCACGATAATGCCGTCGCGTGCGGTTTCCTTGGCGACGCTCTTAGTCAGCGCGATCAATCCTGCCTTGGAGGCGCTGTAGGCAGCCGCCATCGCCATGCCTTCCTTGCCCTGGATCGAAGCAATGTTGACGACATGGCCGCGCAACGGGTGCGGGTTCTGTGCGGTGTGGCGCGCTGCTTGTGCCCGCATGCGCCCGACGACCGCACGCGTCACGAGATAGGCTCCGAACAGGTTCACCTGCAGCACGCGCTGAAAATTCTCCGGCGAGGTTTCCCAGACCGGTTTGACCTCGCCGAGCACACCGGCATTGTTGACGAGGATATCGACCCGGCCACCGGTAAAGACGGTATCGGCGGCATGTTCGACCGCCGCCACATTCGTGATGTCGACCTCCCGGACGCTGATGGCCGGGCCGAGTTCCGACCGCGCCTGCGCCAGCGCCGACGCGCTCATGTCCCAGAGCTCGACTTCGGCGCCGGCATCCATCAGCGCCTTGGCCATGCCACGCCCGAGCCCGCCAGCCCCACCGGTGATGATCGCGCGGCGCCCGCCGAATTCGTAGGTCGCAGTCATTAGCCCGCACTCCAGGCAGTCTTGGTTCGGGTGATCTGGTGACGATAGAGCCCTAGATCGAATGGCCCCTCGCCGCCAAGCGCCGTGAGTTTCTCAGCCGCGAGCTCCACCTTGGCCAAGCTCACGAATTCCGCCTCGTCTCCCCAGCCTTCGAGCAGCAACACCCAGCGTGGGACGGCATTGGCGACGCCACGCGCCTTCTGCTCGGCCGTGGCGACGCCGCTCGCCTCGGCATCGGCGGTGAGCACATGCACGCCGGCGACGCCCGGTCGCCCCAGCAGATCGGGAACCAGCTGCCGAAGCAAGGCAGCCTTGTGTTCCGCCGCCTGCACGTCCGGCACATCATAGCGCAGCGTCGCGATCAGCCCACCCTGCGCCGGCCCGGCGCTATGCGCCACCCGGCAGATCGAGCGGGCGACCGAGCGGAAATGCTTGACCGCGGCAAGGGTCCAGGGTGTCGGCGCGTTCACGCGTGCCGTGTAATCCTGTCCCTTCAGAACCTCGACGCTCAGCGCCTCGTAGAGATTGAAGAATTCGAGATCGGCCTCAATGGCGACATAGCGCCGGCCGCGCAGGAATCCAGGAATGCCGACCCGTTCCGGCATGTGCTCCTGACCATGCCAGGCATAGAAGACCTCGCGTCCTTCCGGCGCGATGTCGTGCCAGATTGCGACCGCCCCCTCGCCTGCCAAACTCATGGTCGCTCCCCTCTCCAGCCATCGCAGGGCCGTTGACTCGGCCTGTCCTCGCTCATATACGAAATCAAATTCCGAAATGGAATGCTATTCCAAAAAGAAGATATGAGGGTGGAACGGTGACGATCGCAGCGGTGGACCGCGCGCTGAAGATGCTGGAAATGCTGTCGGGCGAACCCGCCGGCATCGATCTCGGCGCCCTCGCCGAGCGGCTCGACCTGCCTGCCAGTGCGACCCACCGCCTGCTGACCACCTTCGCCGAGCGCGGCTTTGTCGCGCAGGATCCCGCTAGCGGCGCCTATGCGCTGACCCTGAAGCTCTCGCTCCTCGCCTTCCGCAATCTCGACCTGCGTCATCTGCCCGATGCCGGTCAGATCGTGCTCGACCGGCTCGCCCAGGCGACGGGCGAATATTGTCGCCTGGCCGTGGTCGAGGGGGAGAATCTGGTCTGGATCGCGCGGTCGCAGGGCGCGACCGCCGGCCTGCGCTACGAGCCGCCAATGGGCTCGGAAATCGTCCTGCATGCCACGGCGACCGGCAAGGCCTGGCTCGCCTCCCTGCCCGAAGACCAGGCGCTTCGCATCGTTTGCGCGCGCGGCTTTCAGGCGGAGGGGCGCACGGGTCCCAATGCCGTCACCGGCGTCGAGGCCTTGCGCAGCCATCTCGCCGAGACGCGGCAGCGCGGCTTTGCACTCGCCGTGGAGGAAGGCGAGATCGGCACTGTGGCGATGGCGACGACCTTTCGCTCCGCGCCTGGAGCCGAGGCGCCGATCGCCGGCACATTGAGCGTCGCCGGCCCTGCGGCCCGGATGCAGGTCGCGCGCCATGGCTCGATTGCCGACGCTCTGCACAGGGCCGCAGTCGAGATGGCCGAGATCTGGCCGTTGCGCCGTCGCCAGAGTTCATCGCTGCAGAGCCCTTCGCTGAATGGCCGGCCGAGCCCTCTCCTCCAGACAGGAATCCAGGCATGAGCAACGATGGTGCCATCGCGCCTGCCGCGGCATCCTCCGCGACACCTGTTCCGGCCACCGGCCCTGCCCACGCCTGGGTCTCCGCGATTGCCTGGCCTCTTGCCAGCTTTGCCGTGCTGCTGCTCGCCTGGCAGTGGTTCGTGCCGATGGCCGGCATCCCGGAATACATCCTGCCCGTGCCGAGCGCCTTCTTCGAGCGGCTCTGGATCGACCGGGCCCTGATCGCCCAGCACACGCTGGTGACCGCCAATGAGATCGTGCTCGGCTTCCTGATGGCGGCGGTGATCTCGATCCCGCTCGGCTACATCATCGTCTCCGTGAAGATCCTGGAGAAGGCGATCTACCCGGTCATCGTCTTCTTCCAGCTTGTGCCCAAGATCGCGATCGCCCCGCTCTTCGTGGTCTGGTTCGGCTTCGGCTTGTTCCCGAAGGTGCTGCTGACCTTCCTGCTCTGCTTCTTCCCAACACTGGTCGCCAGCATGACCGGCTTCAGGGCGCTGGACGAGCGGGTGCTCTACCTGACGCGCTCGATGGGCGCCTCAGCCTGGCAGACCTTCCGCTATGTCCGGGTGCCGGCAGCGCTGACCTATATCTTCTCCGGCCTGAAGGTCTCCGCCGTCTTCGCTGCCACCGGCGCCATCGTCGGCGAGTTCGTCGGCGCCAATGCCGGCCTCGGGTATCTGCTGCTGCGCGGCACCAGCTTCCTCGACATGCCGCTGATCTTCGCCTGCCTCGTTGCGCTCAGCCTCGTCGGCATCGTCTTCAGCTATCTCGTCGACGGGCTCGAAGTGCTGCTGATGCCCTGGCAGCGAAAGGGCTGACCTATCCAAGACCAAGAAATACCCGGCTCGAACCGGGGCACCGGACAATGATCATGGGAGGAACCAACATGAACCGCCGCAGTCTCATCGCCGCAGCAACACTGATCGCGCTCAGCGCCACGACCGCCTTCGCTCAGGGCGCCGGCAAGCCGATGAAGATCACGCTGAACTTCCTCGCCGCAGCGCCCAATGCCGGCTTCATGATGGCCAAGCAACTCGGTCTCTACGAGAAGGCCGGCATCAACCTGACCATCGAGGAAGGCAAAGGCTCAGGCACCACTGCGCAGATGGTCGCGACCGGCCAGACCGATATCGGCTTCGCCGACGCGCCTGCCGCGATGCAGCTGCGCACTAAGGGCGCGCCGGTGAAGATCATCGCCCCGGTTCTGCAGACCAACGGCTTTGCCATAATCTCGCTCGAAGAGAGCCACATCGCCTCCCCCAAGGACCTGATCGGCAAGAAGGTCGCGGTCCAGCCCGGCACGGCCCAGACGACGCTGCTCGATGCGATCCTGGCCAGCAACCAGATCGACAAGACCAAGCTCGACATCATCAATATCGATCCCGGCGCCTTTGTCGGCGCGCTGCTGGAAAAGAAGGTCGACGCCATCCTCGGCGGTGCCGATTTCCATTCGATCCAGATTCGCGAGCGCGGCTTCAAGGTGCGCGACATCTTCTATCGCGATGTCGGCGTGCCGACCGTCGGCCTCTCGATGATCGCCCGCGACGACCGGATCAAGGCCGATGCCGATCTGTTCAAGAAATTCGTCGAGGCGAGCCTCCAGGGCTGGGACGCCGCCCGCAAGAACCCCGACGCTGCGGCCGATGCAGTGGTGGCGCAATTTCCTTCGGTGAAGAAGGCCCAGGTGCTGGCGCAGTTCGACGTCGTCAACAAGCTGCTCTGCGCACCGGGCGCGACGTCACTCGGCAAGGTTCCGGAAAAGAACTGGACCGTCAGCTTCGACCTGCTGACGCAATATCTCGGTCTGCCCAAGGACAAGCCGATCACAGACTATTACTCGACCGAGCTGCTGCCCGCCTCGGCACCAGCCTGTTCCTGAGGATTCCATGAGCCTCGCGACTCAAGCCCCGAGCTCCGGCGCCGCCTCCATCCAGGGACGCGGCGTCATCAAGACCTTCGGCAGCTTCACCGCCGTCGACGGTCTCACCCTCGATATCCGGAGCGGCGAATTCGTCAGCCTGATCGGCCCTTCCGGCTGTGGCAAGAGCACCTTCATGCTCATGGCGGCCGGGCTGATGCCGGTCAGCGCCGGCGAATTGCTGGTCGACGGCCGGACACTGACCGAACCGCTCACCGATATCGGCATCGTCTTCCAGGACCATCTGCTGCTGGAGTTCCGGACCGCTCTGGAGAACGTCATGCTCCAGGCCGAGATCCGTGGCCTGCCCTTGGCGCCGGCACGCGCCCGTGCGCTCGATCTCTTCGCCAAGCTCGGCATCTCGCATGCGGTCGATCGCTATCCGAAGCAGCTCTCGGGCGGCATGCGCCAGCGCGTCTCGCTCGCCCGGGCCCTGATCCACAATCCGTCGGTGCTGATGATGGACGAGCCCTTCGGCGCCCTCGACGCCATCACCCGCACGCAGATCCGGCACGATCTCGAAATGCTCTGGCTGGAGACCGGCAAGACGGTCGTGTTCATCACCCACAGCATCGACGAGGCGATCGGCCTTTCCGACCGCGTGCTGGTGATGTCGCCGACACCCGGGCGCATCGTCGACGAAATCGCGATCGAGCTGCCGCGGCTACGCCCCGCCCATCTCGGCGACTACCCGAGCTTCAACGCCTATGCCGACCGCATCCACGACGCCTTCAGGCGTTTTGGCGTGATCCGGTATTGAGGCTTGCCAGCAGCGCCCATCGGACTAGCCTTCCCGGATGGAAGGAGCCTGCGATGGCCGAGCACGATCACCCGCATTCGCACGACCATGACGAGCCACGCTGGAAACATGACGGCGTGCGCGTCATCACCGGCGACAAGCTCGATCCCAACACCGCCCAGACGCCTGGCATGTTCCGGCAGGCTGCGATCAACCACGCCCGGGTCGGTGCGCAAAAGATCTGGGCCGGCACGGTCTCGATCCAGCCCAATGCCAAGACCGGTGTGCATCATCATGGCGAGCTGGAAAGCGTGATCTATGTCGTGCGCGGCAAGGCCCGCATGCGTTGGGGGGAGAGGCTCGAATTCGTCGCGGAGGCCGGGCCGGGCGACTTCATCTACGTGCCGCCCTTCGTGCCGCACCAGGAGATCAACGCCAATCCGGACGAGCCTCTCGAATGCGTGCTGGTGCGTTCCGACAACGAGGCCGTAGTGGTCAACATCACCGATGTCGACCCGGTCGAGGCGCCTGAAGAGGTCTATTGGATCGACCCGATCCACAAGCACCCACCGGGCGGCGGCTCCCGAGACTAACCGCCGACCTCGAAATCGCCCGGCTGAGCGGGCGCGATCGCCGTGAACAGCGTGCGGTCGGGCTTGAGGTCGAGCAGCGGCGTCCCGTCGAGACAATCGAGCCCACGGACCAGCAGCACCGGCCCCTCCCGGGCGGCCAGCGTGACGATCGAGGTGCCGATCGGATTGGGCCTGACGGGGGAGCGAAGCGCGAAAGTGCCGTGGGTCTGCCCGTCACTTGCAGGACTCTGAAGCACGAGGTCGCGTCGGGACCGGTGCAGCCAGTACAGCACCTCCAGGCGCTCGAAGCGCTCGATCCCGGCAAGCGCCGCATCCCAGGGCTCGAACAGCTCGATCCGACAGAGCGGCCCATCGATCCGCCCCTGGCGCGGGCAGGTCAACCGAGAACTCCACGGCGTCCGGATTCTGCCAATGAAGACCAGTCCGGCATCGCTCGCCACGGGCGGCGCGACCGCAACCTCGTGGTCGCGGATCTCGTTCTCGCGCACCATCGCCGTCAGTCGATCGCGACCATCACGTCGGAGGCCTTCACCACGGCGTAGGCCTGCTGCCCGACCGTGAGCTTGAGCTCGTCGACCGCTGCGTTGGTGATGGCCGAGGTCACGATCGCTCCGCCGATGTCGATGCGGACATGGGCGGTCGTCGCGCCCTTCGTGATCTCGACGATCTTTCCCTTGAGCTGATTGCGGGCGCTGATCTTCACGAGCTTTCTCCTCAGCATGTCCGGAGGGCCATCCCCTCACTCATGGTGATTGACACGGCTCTCGACGCCACGCAACGATCGCTATATTCCACGATGCACAGCGATTGCGATTTCGAGGGAACGCGACCATGACAACCCGCCGCCACGTACTCGGCCTTGCCGCAGCCTTCCTTTTCGGAATGGCCACTGTCTCTGGCAAGGCCCAGGCACAGAGCAAGGAGCTCGTCATTTTCGCGGCTGCGAGCCTCAAGAATGCGCTCGACGAGGCCGCGGCCAGCTGGGTCAAGGAAAGCGGCAAGCCGGCGCCAAAGATCTCCTACGCGGCGAGCAACGCGCTGGCCAAGCAGATCGAACAGGGCGCACCAGCCGATATCTTCATGTCGGCGGATCTCGACTGGATGGATTACGCGGCCTCGAAGAACCTGATCAAGTCTGACACCCGCGTCAGTCTGCTGGCCAACCGGATCGCGCTCATCGCCGCCAAGGATTCGGCTGCCAAGGTCGAACTGAAGCCAGGCGTCGATCTGGCCACCGTGCTCGGCTCCGGCCGGCTCGCCATGGGCAATGTCGATTCCGTGCCCGCCGGCAAATACGGCAAGGCTGCGCTCGAGAAGCTCGGCGGCTGGGACAAGATCAAGGACAAGGTGGCACAGGCCGACAACGTTCGTGCCGCCCTGCTGCTGGTCTCGCGCGGCGAGGCGCCGCTCGGCATCGTCTACACCACCGATGCCGCCGCGGACCCGCAGGTCAAGGTTGTCGCCACTTTCCCCGAGGACTCGCACCCGCCGATCATCTATCCGGTCGCGGTGACCAAGGACTCGGCCAATGCTGACGCCCAGGCCTTCCTGACCTATCTGCGCGGTCCCGCGGCAAAGGGCGCCTTCGAGAAGCAGGGCTTCACGGTGCTGAACAAGGCTGCCAGCTCTTCGTGAGCGACTGGCTGTCCCCTGAGGAGTGGACGGCGGTCAGGCTCAGCCTGCTTGTCGCAACGACGGCCACGATCGCGAGCCTGCCGATCGGCATCGCGATCGCGTTCCTGCTGGCGCGAGGCCGTTTCTGGGGCAAGTCGCTCCTGGACGCCCTCGTGCATCTGCCGCTGATCATGCCGCCTGTCGTGACCGGCTACCTGCTGCTGATCGGCTTCGGACGGCGCGGCCCGATCGGGCAGTTCCTCTATGACTGGTTCGGCATCGTCCTGTCCTTCCGCTGGACCGGTGCCGCGCTTGCCGCCGGGGTGATGGGCTTTCCGCTTATGGTGCGGGCGATCCGGCTCTCGATCGAGGCCGTCGATCGCAAGTTGGAGGATGCCGCCGGCACCCTTGGCGCCAGTCCGCTCTGGGTCTTCCTCGCCGTGACCCTGCCGCTGTGCCTGCCCGGCATCGTCGTTGGCATGATCCTGAGCTTCGCCAAGGCGATGGGCGAGTTCGGCGCAACCATCACCTTCGTCTCGAACATCCCCGGCGAGACCCAGACTCTGCCCTCGGCGATCTACACCTTCACCCAGGTGCCGGGAGGCGAGGCCGGAGCCATGCGGCTGACGCTGATCTCGATTGCCATATCCGTCATCGCACTGTTTGCCTCCGAGGCGATGGCGCGGTTTGTCGGGCGCCGGATCGCGATCGAATGACACCGGCTCTCGATGTCGCGGTTGAGCATCGGCTCGGGAACTTCCTGCTCGACGCCCGCTTCACTGCGGATGGCGGTCTGACGGCTCTCTTCGGGCGCTCCGGCTCGGGCAAGACCTCGCTGGTCAATGTCATCGGCGGCCTGATCCGCCCGACACGTGGCCGGATCGTCGTCGCCGGCGAAACCCTGGTCGATACCGACCGCGGCATCTTCGTCCCCAAACATCGCCGCCGGATCGGCTATGTCTTCCAGGAAGCGCGGCTGTTCCCGCATCTCACCGTCCGCCAGAACCTGCTCTTCGGACGCTGGTTCGCCCGGCACCACGGCCATGACGGCACCGAGATTGCAAGCGTACTCGAACTGCTCGGCATCGGCCATTTGCTGGAGCGCCGCCCCGCGGGGCTCTCCGGCGGCGAGAAGCAGCGCGTGGCGATCGGCCGAGCCCTGCTGGCAAGGCCGCGCCTGCTCTTGATGGACGAGCCGCTCGCTTCGCTTGACGAAGCACGCAAGGCCGAGATTCTGCCCTATATCGAGCGATTGCGCGACGAGATGGGCCTGCCGATCGTCTATGTCTCGCATTCGGCGGCCGAGGTCGCACGCCTTGCGACGAATCTGGTCATCGTCGACCAGGGCGCGGTCAAGGCGTCGGGCCCGACGGCCGAGGTGATGTCGCGGCTCGATGTCGCGATGCTGCCCGGGGCGCCGGAAGCGAGCGCCGTCCTCGACGCCGAAGTCACGGGTCTTGACCCTGTCCATCACCTGGCGACGCTGTCGACCCAGGCAGGCCGGCTCTTTGTCGCGCGTCCCGGTCTGCGCGCGGGAGCGCGGCTGCGCGTCCGCATCCTCGCCAGCGACGTTCTCCTCAGCCTCAACCCGCTGGAAGGCATCAGTGCACTCAATGTGCTGCCGGGTACCATTGCCGAGGTCGGCATGGGGCGCGGAACGGAGGGAGCCGCCGTCGACCTGCGCATCGATTGCAATGGCGCCATGCTCGTTGCCCGGCTGACCACGAAATCGGTGTCTCAGCTTGGGCTGAAACCGGGCAGCCCGATCTATGCGGTCATCAAAAGCGTCTCGGTCGATGCGCCCTGACGATGTCCTGCCGCATGCAATGGAGACTGGCGGTGCCATTGCGCTGTAGTTCGGCATATATGGCTATGCGGCGGGAAACGACGATGCGGGCCTGACCGAAGCCGGCTAGACTGGTTGCGCAACAAGGACGCCTGAATGCCCGAAACGCCGCCGCCCCCCGCCGTCGAACTCAGCCTCAGGCTCGACTTCTCGCCCGGCGGCCGACTCGGCCCGGGCAAGGTCGAGTTGCTCGAAGCTGTCGAGCAGACGGGCTCGATTTCTGCAGCGGGACGGGCGATGACCATGTCCTACAGGCGAGCCTGGCTATTGGTCGACGAACTCAACAGGATGTTCCGGCAACCGCTTGTGGAAGCCCAGCCCGGCGGCAGCAAGGGCGGTGGAGCGCATCTGACGCCGCTCGGACGCGAGGTCGTGGCGCATTACCGCGCTGTCGAGAGCAAGGCACTGAAGGCGGGCAATCTTCATATCGAAGCCCTGCGCGGGCTCGTCGACGAGCGGGGCGGCAAGTCCTGATCGGCAAGTCCTGAAACGAGAACGGCGCACGGTCGAACCGACCGCGCGCCGTGGAAGCCGGGCCTCAGGCTCAGCGTTCGATCATCTTGTTCCAGCGGCTGTTCCATTCCGGGCGCTTGGCGTTGATCGCATCCCAGTCCAGCGTCACTGCGGTCTTCATGTTGGCGTGGAAGGCCTTGAGCTTCTCCTCGGCCTCCGGCGTCGTGGCCTTTGCCTTGGTGTTGGAAGGCACGACATTGCCGGCAGCCAGCGCCTTGCTCTGCGCATCGGCCGAAAGCAGATAGGCCGCCAGCTTCTGTGCCAGCTCCGGCTCCGAGTTATTGGCGATGACGCATTGCGCCACCATCAGCACGACGGACCCTTCCTTCGGCTGGGCATATTCCGCCGCAATGCCCTTTTCCTTCAAGGTCGCGACCGCCGTCGGCGTCAGCGGGAAGATCGCTGCTTCGCCGGTCTGGACCATTTCCGAGATCTTGGCCGAGCTCGGGATGAACTCGAGCACGTTCTTGCCGATCAGGTCGCGGAACTTGCTGAAGCCCGGCTCGACATTGGTCTCGTTGCCGCCCTGGATACGGTTGAACATCAGGAAGGCGTGCAGACCGAAGGACGACGCCGAGGCCGACTGGAACACGACCTTGCCCTTGAACTTCGGGTCGGCGAGATCCATCCACGAAGTCGGCGCAGCCCAGCCCTTCTCGTCGAACATCTTCTTGTTATAGGCGAGCCCGGTCATGCCGAGGTCGATACCGACTGCCATGTCGTCCTTCATCCGGGTGCCCTGAGCAAGCTCGGCCAGCTCCGGACCGGGCTTCAGCTTTTCGCAGAGGCCGGCGCCGATCGCGCGCACCATGACGCCGTCATCGAGGAACATCACATGCATCTGCGGCTTGTCCTTGGCCGCAGTCGCCTTGGCCAGGATGTCCGAGGAAGTGCCCGGCACGACGACGATCTTGACGTCATTGGCCTTCTCGAACTCGGGGAAGACAGCCTGCGTGAAGGTGCGCTCGAAATTGCCGCCATTCATGCCGACATAGAGCGTCTTGGACTGCGCCATGGCGGCGCCGGAGGCGACGACGGCAAATGCGGCGACAGTGCTCGCCAGAGCGGTACGGCGGTTGATCATGAACGTGTCTCCCTTGTGTGTGGTGGCTCTGATGCTTCTCCCGCACCCGAGCCTCGGTCTGTGCGGGTCGAAATCGGAACGGGCGCGAAGCGTCCGATCGTGAACGCGTCGATGGGCGTCGTGCTGCGCCCGTCGCGGACAAGTTCGGCGAGGACCTCGCCGACGCCGGGAGCGATCTGAAAGCCGGCCCCGGTGAAGCCGAAGGCGTGGATCAGGCCGGGTGTCGTCAGGCTCGGCCCGATCACCGGGTTGCGATCGGGTATCGCTCCCTCGGTGCCGCTCCAGAAGCGGATGGCATGGGCGTGGCGCAGGCCCGGGAAGAGTTCGGCCGCGCGGTTCATGATGGCAAGCGCGCCCTCGCCGCGTGGGCGCGAGAAATCGGGATCGTCCAGGGGCAAGGCGCGTTCGCCGCCGACGACGCAATTGCCGCGCTCGACCTGCCGGGCATAGATGCCGCCGCCCTCCATGCCGATATTGGCGGTCATGATCGCCTCGAGCGGCTCGGTCACCACCATCGAGGGATAGATGCGCGCAAGCGGCACAGGCTCGCCAAATGCCGCAGCGAAGCTGTCAGCCCAGGCGCCCGCGCTGTTGATGACGAAACGCGCGCTCAGCGAGAGATCATCGCCCGCTTCCAGCGCGAAGCCCGCACCGTTGCGCGTTACGCCCTTCACCGGCGTGTTCTCCAGCACATGGACACCGACACGGCGCGCTGCGCTGGCAAAGCCGGTCGAGACCAGTCGCGGATTGGCATGGCCGTCGCCGGCGCAGAAGGAGGCGCCGAACACGTCGCCGCCGACCCAGCCGAAGCGCTCGCGCAGGCCGTTATGGCCAATCAGCTCGAGGCCGAGCCCCTGTCCGGCAACTGTCTCGGCATAGGCTTCAAGTGCAGCCATGTCGGCCTCGTCGCGCGCGAGCTTGAGGTGGCCGGAGCGCAGGAACTCGCCATCGATGCCGATCAACGCCTGCAGCCGCGGCCAGATGGCATGCGCGCGCTGAGACAGCGGCAACTGCTCGAGCGGCCGTCCCTGGCGACGCACACCGCCATAGTTTACGCCGCTCGCCTGCGCGCCACAAAAGCCCTTGTCGAGCAGCGCCACCGACATGCCCATGCCGCGCAGCGCAAGAGCCGCCGAACTGCCGACCAGGCCGCCGCCAATGATGGCGACATCGACATCAAGACGCCGGCTCATTCCGCGGCCTCCGCACCGGTCTCGGCCATCGTCAACGCGAGGGGGATCGGCTTGACCGGCGCCTGGCTCCGCAGCCGGCCGACAGCGTCGATTCCCCGGCCCGTCTCTCCGGCGAGAAGCTCGGCCGCCACGCTGCCGCAGATCCGCCCCTGGCAACGGCCCATGCCGATCCGGCTGACGGCCTTCAGCCGATTGAGCTCGCTGATCTCGAAATGACCGACCGCGCGGCGAACCTCGCCAGCGCTGATCTCTTCGCAGCGGCAGACGGGGGTCTCGTCGGCAATGTCCTTCGCCCAATGCGCCGGGAACGGGAACGCGGCTTCGAGGACATTGCGGAAGCGGCCGATGCGGGAAAGCGCGCGCCCAATGGCCTCGGCGCGCTCCGGGTCATGCGGCAAGCCGCGATCCTCGAGCAGGGCTAGCCCGGCGCGCTCGCCCGCGAGTTCCGCCGCATCGGCACCCGCAATGGCAGCCCCGTCACCCGCGAGATAGACGCCTGGCACGCTGCCACGACCGGCCGCATCGCGTTCAGGGAGCCAGGCACGGTCACGCTCGTCGAACCCGAAGCGGCAACCGGCGAGATCGGCGAGCTGGGTTTCCGAGCGCAGCGCCAGGCCGTAGCCGATGCCATCGCAGGAGAGCCTCCGCGAGCGCGTGCCCTGGCGCCACAGGATCGCCTCGACGCGCCTGTCCCCTTCGACGCGGACATCCTCCACGCCATAATGCAGCGCGACGCCGCGCAGCCTGAGTTCGGCCGTCATCCGCATGCCGCGCAAGATGACCGCAGGTTCGAGCGCAAGGCCGCGCAGCAGGTTGAGCTTCGCGTTGAAGGGAGCGGTATCCAGCACCGCGGCGACGTCGACGCCAGCCTTCAGATACTGCCAGGCGACGAGATAGAGCAGCGGCCCGGAGCCGAGGAAGACGACGCGCGAGCCAATGGCGCAGCCTTGCGCCTTCAGTGCGATCTGGGCACCACCGAGGGTGAAGACGCCCGGCAGGGTCCAGCCCGGAATCGGCAGGATGCGATCGGTCGCCCCGGTTGCCAGGATCAACCCATCATAGGCGATCTGCCGGTTGGTTCCTGCCACTGCGATATCGGCCTGGCCGTCCCGCAGGTTCCAGAGCAGCGCCTGCGGCCAGTAGTCGAGCCGTCCGGCAAGGGCGGCGAAATCGCTGTGCAGCCGCTCGGCCTTCGACGCTTCGGAGCCATAGAGCGCCGCGCTGCTGCGTTCGTCGGCAACCAGCCTCTGGCGATAGATCTGACCGCCGCAGGCGGGCGCCTCGTCGACGACGAGCGGTCGCAGGCCAGCCTTGACCAGTGCCTCGGCGGCCCGGACGCCGGCGGGCCCGGCGCCAACGATCAGCGGTTGCGCACGCGCCGTCACGCCACCCTCCCCTTGGCTGTCACGATCCGCATGCCGGCGGCGAGCGCCGTGGTGCAGGCGCGCAGGCGTGCCCCGCCTTCGAGACGGACCCAGCAATCCTGGCAGGCGCCCATCTGGCAGAAGCCGGCGCGCGGCGAAGCCGAGAACTCGCTCACCCGCAGCACCTCGCTGCGATTGAGGATGGCGGTCAGCACGGTGTCTCCGGCCCGCCCCTCGCAAGGCTCGCCGTCGAGAATGAAGGCGATGACCGGGTGGCTTTTGCGTGCGATGCGGTGAAGCAATGGCATCGGTCCGCGCTCACTTCTGTCCGACGAGGATCTTGTCGAGCCCGAACGCGCGGTCGAGCACCAGCATCGCGCCGGCCGTCAGCGCGATCATCAGCGCCGAGACCGCCGCCATCATCGGGTCGATGGATTCGGTCGCGTACATGTACATACGGACCGGCAAGGTCACGGTCGCCGGCGAGGTGACGAAGATCGACATCGTCAGCTCGTCGAAGCTGTTGATGAAGGCGAGCAGCCAGCCGCCGGTGATGCCCGGCAGGATCATCGGCGCGGTGACGCGGCGGAATACCGTCCAGTGCGAGGCGCCGAGCGTCATCGCCGCCTGCTCGGCACTGCGATCCATGCCCGAGAGCGCCGCAAGGACCAGCCGCAGCACATAGGGCGTGACGATGATGACATGGCTGACCACCAGCCAGGTGAAGCTTCCGGTCGCGCCGATCAGGGCGAAGAGCCGCAGGAAGGCCACGCCCAGGACGAGATGCGGGATGATCAGCGGCGACAGGAAGAGCGCGTTCAGCCCATCACGGCCGGGAAAGTCGTAGCGGTCGATGGCGAGCCCGGCCGGCACGGCGAGTGCGATCGCGATCGTTGCCGACAGTGTCGCGAGCCACAGGCTGTTGACGAAGGAGGCGACGAAATCCGGGTGCACGAAGATCTCGCGGAACCAGCGCAGCGAGAAGCTGGTGGTCGGGATCGAGAGCGTGTTCTCGGGCGTGAAAGCGACGAGGCAGATGACCAGCAGCGGCGCCAGCACGAAGGCGACGACGAGCGTGTGGAAGGCGAGCGCGATCGGACCATTTTTCTGCATGGCGCTTATCCCAGGGTCCGGCGGGCGCGGGCTTCGACCATGCGGTTATAGGCCAGCATGATGATGAGGTTCGCGACGAGCACGATGATCGCGATCGTGGCGCCGAGCGGCCAGTTCAGCTCATGCATGAACTCGTCATAGACGAGCGTCGCCGCCATCTTGAGCCGGCGGCCACCAAGCAGGCCGGGGATCGCGAAGGCGCTGGCCGAGAGCCCGAAGACGATCAGGCTGCCAGATAGCATGCCCATGCTGACCTGCGGCATCACCACCCGGCGCAGCGCGGTGAAACGCGAGGCGCCAAGCGTCCAGGCGGCAGCCTCGACGGAAGGATCGAGCTTCTGCAGCGAAGTCCAGACCGGGATGACCATGAAGGGCAGCATGACGTGGACAAGCGCGATCACGATCGCCGTCTCGGTGTAGAGCAGCTTCACGGTGCCAAGCCCAAGCGCCTGGAGTGCCTGGTTCACCAGTCCGGTCGAGCCAAGCAGCATGCTCCAGCCAAAGGCACGCACCACCACCGAGACGAGCAGCGGCCCGATGATCACCAGCAGGAAGACGGAGCGCCAGGGATCGCGCATCCGCGCCAGGATATAGGCCTCGGGCACACCGATCAGCGCGCAGAGCAGTGTCGTCAGAGCAGCCACGCGCAGCGTCCGCAAGAAGATACCGAGATAATAATCGTCCGTGACCACCGCGAGGTAGTGGGCGAACGTGAATTCGTTCTTGATGCCCGTGCCGTGGTCATAGACGTGGAATGACAAAATCACCGTCAGCACCAGCGGGACGATGACCAGAGCCAGGAACAGCAGGGCGCCGGGCGAGACCAGCAGCCAGGGCGTCAGCGCCGAGCGGGCCCGACTCATGCCGCGGCTCCGGTCGTAGCGGTAACGGCCTCGACCCGCAGGCTCGCAGGCGTCCAGTCCAGTGCAACGGCATCGCCCTCGCCTGCCGGCTCTTCGCCATGGTTGGGAACCGAGACAGAGAGCGCTCCAACCGGCGTCTCGACGGTGAAGAGCCAGTAGCTACCGAGGAAGAAGCGATTGACGATGGTACCGTCGAGCCGGCCCTGGCCCTGCGACCGCAGCAGGATCTTTTCAGGACGCAGCGAGAGCGCGACCGTCTGGCCGTCCGGGAAGCTCGCCTGCTCGCAAGGCAGGGACACGCCGTTGATCTGCGGTGTTCCGGCGGGGCCGTGCCCTCGCCAGATGCCGTCCAGCCGGTTCATCTTGCCGACGAAGGAGGAGATGAAAGCCGTAGCCGGGCGCTCATAGAGCCGGTAGGGCGCATCGATCTGGGTCATGCGACCCTGCTCCATCACGACCACCCGATCGCTGATCGACAAGGCTTCCGCCTGGTCATGCGTGACCATGATCGTCGTCGTGCCGACGCTCTGCTGGATCCGGCGCAGTTCGAACTGCATTTCCTCGCGCAGCTTGGCGTCGAGATTGGAAAGCGGCTCGTCGAGCAGCAGCACCGGGGGCACGATCACCAGTGCACGCGCGATCGCGACGCGCTGGCGCTGGCCGCCCGAAAGCTGGCGCGGATATCGGTCGGCAAGCTGGGCCAGATGCACCAGCCCGAGCATCGTCTTGACGCGCTCGTCGCGCTCGGCGCGGGCGACCTTGCGCATCTCCAGGCCGAAGGCGACGTTCTGCGCCACGGTCATGTGCGGAAACAGTGCATAGCTCTGGAAGACGATGCCGAGACCGCGCGTGTTCGGCTTCTCACGGGTGATGTCGCGCCCGTCGAGAGCGATCTTTCCGCCTGTCGGTTCGACGAGGCCGGCGATCATCTGAAGCGTCGTGGTCTTGCCGCAGCCGGACGGACCGAGCAGCGAAACGAACTCGCCCTTGGCGACGCTGAGGTCGACATCGCGCACCGCGGCGTGATCGCCATAGACCTTGCTCAGCGACGCCAGCGTCAGGAAGCCCATCTCCACCTCGCCTGGTAGACACCCCGGGAGCATCGAACGGGGCGCCGATCTGCAACGGCGCAAGGAGGCGGCAGGGGCACGAATTCGTCAATTTATAATTTCATAGAAGAGAATTTCATTTGACTTAATTTCGACATATGGAATTTTCTAAAGGACATCGAAATGCAAATTCGGACAACCGAATGAACGATTCAGCCGAAGCGACATCGAGCCTGCGTCGCGCGCTCGGTCTCCTGCGCATCCTCGCGGCAGCGGATCCGGCCGGTATACGCCTGAAGGACCTCTCCGAGGCGGCAGGCTGCAGCCAGCCGACGGCGCATCGCGCCTTGCAGGACCTGATCGCGGAAGGTTTCGCCGAGCAGGTCACCGGTGGGAAGCGTTACCGGCTGGCCCTGGACTTCTTCGTGCTGGCGGCCCGCGCCGGCCAGGCCAGCGGATTGCGCGATCTTGCACGGCCGGTACTGCTGCGCCTCTCGGCGACGCTGCACGACACCATCTTCCTGCTGGTCCGCAACGGCTACGATGCTGTCTGCCTCGATCGGGTCGAAGGCCCCTTCCCGATCCGGTCCTTCACGGGCGATATCGGCGGCAAGGTGCCGCTCGGCATTGGACAGGGCAGCCTCGCCATTCTCGCGCATCTTCCCGAGGACGAACGCGAGGCCGTGATCCGCTTCAATATCCCGCGTCTGCTCGATCGCGGCTTTCTGGACGAGGCCGGCCTGCGCATCGCGCTGGCCGAGGCACGCGAGCTGGGCTGGGTCAGCCTCAATACCGGGCTGATCCCGGGCATGGCCGGCCTCGGCGTGCCGGTCTTCGATGCAGAAGGCCGCGCCGTCGCGGCGCTCAGCATCGGCACTCTGGCGGAGCGCCTCAGCGACGAGCGGGGCCCGAATGTCGCGCGGATTCTCCAGCGGGAGGCCGCGACGCTCGGCGCGAGCCTCAATCCGTTCGATGTTTCGCTGCGCTATCCCTCACGCAGCCTCAGCAGCACGGCCCGCCAGTATCCCTGAGAAAGCGAGGCGGGCGCGATCACTCCACCTTGGCGATCGCTTCGATCTTCTCGATGCCGCCGAGCTTCGGGGCGAATGAGATCCAGACCTTGCGGGCACCGGCCTCCCAGCCTGGACGATCCTCCGGTTGGACGAGCTTGCCCCCCTCGGATTGCGCCTTGGCCATCGATGCCTCCTCGTCGGCAAGGATGAGGTCATCGAAATAGGACGTGCCTTCGGCTGCCGCCTCGGACAGCGCCTTGCGATCCTCCGCCGTAAGCCCCTTCCAGAAGGACGCCGAGACATAGACGACGCCGCTCGCCCAGATATGCCCGGTCTCGATCAGATAGGGCACGACCTCGTGCAGCTTGAAGCCGACATAGGCCGATTTGGTGAGGTCCATGGCATCGACGACGCCGGTTTTCAGCGCGTTATAGGTTTCGGGGATCGGAATCGGCGTCGGATAGGCGCCGAGTCCCGACCAGAGCTCGGTATGAAGCGGGCTCTGGATTACGCGGATGCGCTTGCCCTTGACCGATTCAGGCGTCGTCAACGGCTCCTTCGCCAACAGGTGGCGCGCGCCGTAATTGATGAAGCCGAGCACGACAAAACCCTGCGCCTCGTATTTCGCCTTGAGTTCGGCGCCAAGCGCACCATCAAGCACGCGCTTGAGATGGCCACGATCGCGGAACAGGAAGGGCAGATCGAGGATCTGGCCGTCCGGCACCCAGGAGGAGAGCGCCGAGATCGTCGAAAGCGAGGCCTGGACCGAACCGAGCCTGATCCCTTCCGCGACCTCCTTCTCGCCGCCGAGTGCCGCGTTGCCGACGATGCGCAGATCGAAGCGGCCGGGCGCGGTCCTGTTCAGCGTCTCCGCGATCCTGCGCCAGATCTTCGTCTCTGGCTTGTCCTCGCCGAAGAGCGAGGCGACGGTCACCGGCCGGCCAGCGGCATGGACCGCACGAGCCGAGAGGAGCGCGGGCGCGGCAAGCAGGCCTGCGGCGACTTGGCGGCGGGTCAACGACATCAGAAGAACTCCTTGATGGAAAGCGGGAGCGACGGCCAGACGGCTGCACCGAGCGAGAGAACGGCGAGCGCCACGAGCAGCGAGCCGAGCAAGGGCAGCACAGCGCGGAAGACCGAGCCCGCGGGAATGCGCAAGATGCCGCTGACGACATAGACGAGGATGCCGAGCGGCGGCGTCAGCCCGTGGATCATCAGGTTGACGACGAGGATGACGCCGAACTGGATCGGGTCCAGTCCGGCCGCGACGGCGACCGGCAACAGCAGCGGACCGAGCAGCAGGATCGCAGCGCCGATATCGAGGAAGAGCCCCGCCGCCAGCAGCACGAGATTGGCGAGCAGGATCACCGCATAGGGACCGGCGCCGAGAGCGGTCACCAGGGCTGCCATCTGGTCCGAGACCCGGTCGACCGCGAGCATGAAGGCAAACGGCGCGGAGGCTCCGATGAGCAGGCCGACGGCCGCTGCCTCCGTCGCCGATTTCCGCAAGGCGGCGAAGACGGTGCGACCATTCAAGCTCCGTAGCGCGAGGCAGGTCACCAACGAATAGGCCACCGCGAGCGCAGACGCTTCCGTCACGGTCACCACGCCGAAGCGGATGCCGACCACCACGACGATCCCGAGTCCGATCGCGGGCAGCGCCCCGACAAAGCTTCGCACGCGCTCGACACCGGTCGCCTTCGGCGCAGCGTCGACGACATTGCGCACGCTGAGATGAATGCCGATGGCGAGAGCCAGCGCCAACACCCCACCAGCGATAAAACCGCCAACCAGAAGCGAGCCGACCGAAAGGTTTGTCGCAGTCGCCAGCAGCAGGAACGCGATCGAGGGCGGGATGATATTGTCCAGCATCGAGACGCCGGCGACGATCGCGCCAGCCTGCGCCGGCGGATAACCACGGGCGATCAGCGTCGGCGCCATCACCTTGGCCCCGAAGGCGGCATTCGCCACCGAAGAACCCGACGCCCCTGAGAACAGGACGCTCGCGACGAGCGCCGTCTGGGCGAGGCCCGCCCGCAGGTGCCCGACGAGCGCGCCGGCAAAGCGCACGAGCCGTTCCGCAAGGCCGCCTTCGGTCAGCAACTCGCCCGCTAACAGGAAAAAGGGCACCGCGAGCAGCAGGAACTTGCTGATCCCGGAGACCGTGTTCTGCACGATCGCTGGCTCGGGAAGCAGCCCGCCAAAGGCCCCTGTCAGCGAGACGCCGGCCAGCAGCGCGAATGGCAGAGGCGCGCCCAGGATCAGGCCAAGCCCGGCAAATCCGGCGGCGATGAGGCTCGGTGGCTCGACGAAGAGCCCGGTGACCTGCTGCGCCAGCAGGTAGGAGCCGGTCCCGACCGCAAGCGAAAGCGCTGCCGAGAGCCAGGAGCGGTCCAAAGCAGCGCGAGCCAGAACGACCAGCAGCGTCAGTCCGCCCCCGATCGCGAAGACGCCGAAGCGCAGCGACTCCGGCAAGCCCAGCACGGTCGAGACGCCGCCGACCTGCGCCGCGACCCCGGCGCCGCCAAGCGCGAGCACGAGTGAGCCATGCACGGGCAATGACCACGCTGAACAGGATCGCGAGCAACGCCGCGCCCGCAATCTCGAGGACCGAGACGAGGCGCGACAGCGCGCGCGCGGCAGGGCGACGCAAAAGCCCGGGCGTTTCCGCCCTCACATCAGCCAAGGTTGTCATCACGCGTTCGCCAGGAGCTTAGCGCAGGGGCGAAAAGGCGGTCGGCCGCAGGATACGGCTTCGCATCTCGAGAACATAGGGCGCAGCCTTGGCGCGAAAGGCCTGCCAGGCAGGGTCGGCTTCCATTGCGGCACGCCGACGTTCGCGGTCGCCGGCATCCTCGAAGCGCCACATATGCACGACCTCGTTGACCACGCCGGTATCGGTGGTGAACCAGCCGATCAGATGGCCGAGATGCGAGACCTGCAGTTCCATGCCTTCGCGGACATAGAGGTCGAGATAATCGCGCACATGGGCGGGCTTGATGGCATAGGTGCGTTCGTCGAGGATCATGACTTAGCCTGCGGCTTTCGCTGAGAGGTCGCGGTCGAACAGGTTGGACCAGGTGAAGGCCGAGCCCGCCCGGGGAGTTCTTGCCACGTCGAGATGCGGCAAGACCAGTTCGGCGAAGCGGTAGGCTTCCTCGAGCAGCGGCATGCCGGACAGAATGAAGGTCTCGATGCCCGCCGCCTGATAGGCGCGCAACGTCCGGATCACGGTCTCGGGCGAGCCGACGATTGCAGTGCCGGGCCCGGGACGCACGAGCCCCAACCCAGCCCAAAGTCCTGGCGCAATCTCGAGGTCACGCGCGAATTTGGGCTTCAACCCGCCATGCAGTGCCGTCATCTTCTGTTGCCCGACTGAATCCGTGCCGGCCACGAAACGGGCATTGGCCGCGATGGCGGCGTCGTCCATCTGATCATGGAGATCCTGAGCCGCCGCCCAGGCCTCCTCGTCGGTCTCGCGGACGACCACATAGAGCCGGATGCCATAGTTCAACTCGCGGCCATGGGCCGCGGCGCGCGCCCGCACATGCCCGACCTTTGCAGCCATCTCGTCCGGGGTTTCGCCCCAGGACAGATAGGTATCGACATGCTTGGCAGCGACCTCGATCGCAGCCTCGGAAGAGCCCCCGAACCAGAGATCGGGCTGCACGATCGGATCAGCACCCGAGAGAGCGAGCTTGGCCTCGATCGTCTCGACATGGCGTCCCTTGAAGGTCACCGTTTCGCCGGCGAGGATGCGCCGGAACACAGTGAGATATTCGTCGGCCATCACGTAGCGCTCGTCATGGGGCAGCAGCATGCCATAGGCGCCGAGCATCTTGGCGTCGCCCGAGACGATGTTGAGCAGCAACCGCCCCTTGGAGAATTCCTGGAAGGTCGCGGCCATCTTGGCCAGCAGCACCGGCGGGATCAGCCCGGGGTGGATCGCCGTCAGGAAGCGCATTCGCTCGGTGAAGGGCAGCAGCGATGCGCCGAGAACCCAGACGTCATGCGCACCGGTCGCCAGCAGCGCGCCAGTGAAGCCGAGATGATCATAGGCCCGCGCCAATTGCTGCAGATAGGCATGATCCATCTTGCGGGCGCCGTCCTTCTTCCAGGGATAGCGGCCGTCAGGGGCGGTCAGATACCAGAGCACATTCATAGGCTTTGTCTCATGATTTGCAGTGATGCTTAAGCCGAAGCGGCGGCGTCTTCGAACCGGGAGAGGCCGAGCGCTCGCCGAAGAATGCCATGGCGGACGAGGCAGGCGGCCTCCTGCTCCTGTTCGGCCAGAACGGCGGCGTCGATCGCAGAGATGCGCCAATCGCGCGAGCGCAGAACGGCGAGCCATTGCGCTTCATCGACATCCCCCGATGCCGAGAGCTGGCGAGCAGCCGCTTCTGCATGGTCCTCAACGAAGCTCGCGATGCGCGCGATGTGCTTGTGGAAGGCGGCGATCTGGTTCGGCCGCCGATCGAGGACCGGACGATGCGTCCAGAACAGAGAGCGATTTGGGATGACGCCTCGCGTATCCGCCATGGCGACAAGCCCGCCTCGATCCAGCTCCACAGGCAGGTGAGGATCCATCGCGATCCAGGCCGCGACCTCGCCCTGCCGCAGAGCCCTTGCCGAAGCCACTGGCGAAAGATCGATGCGGTTGAAATCCGCAAGGCCCAGGCCAGCCCGTTCGGCGAGATGCGCCAGCAGATAGGTATGGAACGAGCCCTCGACGAGGGCGATCCGGCAGCCTTTGAGGCCTGCCAATGCGACCTCAGCCTCGTCCTTCCGCCTCAGGATGGCACCATTGGCCGGGCGCGGTTGAGAGGCCGCGAGATAGACCACCTCGAGCCCCAGATCCTGCGCGGTCAGCGGGGGCGTCGAGCCGGTGCCGCCGAGTTCGATCTCGCCGCCGGCGAGCAGTTCTCCGGTCGCGCGGCCATCGGCATAGTCGACGAACGCCCAGCGCTGATCGCCCTCCCTCTCCGCGAGCAGCCGCGCAAGGCGCAGATGCAGGTTGTTGGCATGGACCCCGACGCGAAGGCGGCCAGGCGAATGAAGACCGCTCATCTCGTCCCCTCAGCCAGCCGGGAAGGCGCCTTCGAAGACACTGGCCGAAAGCGGATTGCGCTGGCTCGGAACCTCGCGGGCCTGCAGTGCCTCGGGCAATTGCGCCTTGTCGCCCACCTTGCCGATGGCGACGGCCGCCTCGACCCGATAGCCGCCGGGAACATTCAACTCCACCGCAGCCCGCTCAAGATCGAGCCCCGCCATGCCATGCGCCTGCCAACCCGAGCGGGTCGCCTGCAATGCGAGATGGGCCCAGGCCGCACCGGCATCGAAGGAATGAGTGTGGGAGGCGATTTCCTCGACCTTGCCCGGAACGGCAAGCGTCGACTTCGAGACGATCACGACGAGTGCCGCCGAGTCCTTGGCCCATGACGCATTGAACGCATTCAGCAGGCCTAGCAGCCGATGCCAATGGGCGGAGGCACGCCGGGCATAGATGAAACGCCAGGGCTGGGAATTGTACGAGGATGGCGCCCAGCGCGCGGCTTCGAACAGAGAGAGCAACTCGGCTTCGCTGATCTCATCGTCACTGAATGCACGAGGCGACCAGCGTTCGAGAAAGAGTGGATCGATCGCATGGTCAGCGGCGCGGTCATTGGCAGTCGTCGGCATGATCCGGATGTCCGTGAGGCAGTATTGAGAAGTATGACACCAAAGCACTGAGGCAGGTTCGCCGCAGAATTGCGAACGTTCGGGCAGGGAACGTCCGCGATAACGCTCTCACGACTGGCCGAGCGAGCCTTCGCCGCTTACGAAGACCGCCTGATATCGTGCAGAAAGCATCGAGCTTGGACCGGCCCCGGTCAATAGAATTGTCTGTTTAAACGAACGATCGATTTGGAAGATTCTACGAACAGCCTCTAGATACGAGCAACCAATTCTCCATTGCCGTTTGCCGTTGGGGAATGCAGCCCAAAAACCCAAATCTGCCGCACGATCACCGCACAAGAATCCGTCATGCCGAACGAACGTGAACTTGCCCTTCCTTCCTCTGACGCTCCGCCCGGGTTCTTCTCCGGCCGCCGCGAGAAAAATTCCGACAGCAGGCGGAACCTTTGCGTCGCTGCGGCGTTTGCGGCGAAATGCGGGAGGTTGCGGTCATGAATGGCGTGGTGTTCGCCTCGGCAGTCGTCCTTTGCGGAGGCATCGTTTCGGTCCTCACCGGGAGTATTCCCACCCACGGATTTTTCGCTGAGTTTGTCTGGTCAGGGCTAGCCTTGGCTGGGCTGATCACCATCGCAGGCATCGAAGCCTCGAGCTGAATTCTTGTCTGCTCTTTGGTGTGAAAGGCGCCCTTCGTTACGAAGGCTCGCGCTGCATCCTGCTTGCTGCTTCGCCCCGGCCAGAGTTGAGCGTAGGATCGTCTGCGCTGTCCGAGCCTTGCCACCAGGCATAGGCGGGTTTTGACCAGACTTGAGGTGGCGGCCGCCGCCGGCCTCGCAGCCCACGGTCCAGATGGGAGTTCGCGATGAATACAGCCAACCTGCAGCTAGAAGGCCTGCTTGTCGCCGTAGCCGAACTCACGCGCCTGCTGGTTCGCAAGGGACTTGTCGAGGAAGCCGAGGTCGAGTGGGCGCTGGACCGTGCGGAAACGAGCCTCCGCTCCGACCACAGACGCATGGGCCAACTCCGGGAGAGCAATGCCGACGCCGTCACATTCCCCGTGCGCTTTCTGAGCGCCGCCTTGAGGAATACCGGGGACTCCCCGCTCTCCTTCTCGGAACTGGCGTGTCATGTCGGGCAGTCGAAGCCGGCCCGGGTGCCGCAGCCTCCTCACCCTGCATCCTGACATCGGCTTCGACTTCAAATCTCCACCACCGCAACGCCGAAATGCCGCAATCGCCTCCATACCATGAGCTAGCTTATGATATGGAGGCCTGAGCATGCGGCGCCCACTCAAGCGCGAACTCGTTTTCCAGCTTCTCGAGACCTCCCGACAACTGCGCAGCTATGTCGACCAGCGCGCACGGGAAAATGGCACGACCCGCGCGCAATGGAGCGTGCTGGCTCGTCTGCGCCGCGCGGAAGGTCTCAATCAGGCCACGCTCGCCGAGATGCTCGAGCTGCAACCGATCTCGTTGACGCGCCTGCTTGACCGGCTGGAAGGCCAGGAACTCGTCGAGCGCCGCCTTGATCCCCAGGACCGACGCGCACGGCTCCTGCACCTGACCTCTGCGGGTCGAAAGCTCGTTGACGATCTCGATGCGCTGCGCGCAGAGATCGCCGGCGAGGTACTCGACAGTATCGACGAACCTTCTCTCTCGACGACCCTCGCGACACTCGCATCTGTCCGGGACAGGCTGAGGCACGGAGCCCCGGAGCGCGCCGAGACGAAGCCAGCCGCGCGTCGCGTGCCTGCTGGCAGCGCCCTTTGAGTTGCGCGGAGTAGGCTCGATGAAAGGCTCAAAATCACTCTGGGTGATCGCCATTCTCGCCGTGGGCGCCGTCGGCGCCGGCCTGTGGCTGAAGCTCCCAAGCGCAAACCAGGGCAAGGACGGCGGCTCCCGCGCCACCACGACGCGCAGCGAAGCACCCGTTTCGGTCGTGACCGCCAAGGCGACAACGGACGACGTCCCCGTACATAAGCGGGCTATCGGCTTCGTCGAATCCCCTGCGATCGTCACCGTCAAATCGCGGCTCGACAGCCAGATCATGGAGCAGCACGTCAAGGACGGGCAATTCGTTAGGGCCGGCGACCTGCTCTTCACACTCGACGACCGCGATCTGCGCACTCAGATTGCCAGGGATCAGGCTGCTCTCGCCCGCGACCAGGCGACCCATGACCGTGCCCAGGCCGACCTTGCCCGCTTCCAGCAATTGCTGGCGAAGAACGCCGGCACGCAGCAATCCGTGGACCAGGGTATTGCCGATGAGAAGACGGCAGCCGCGACGATCCTGGCGGACAAGGCAGCGCTTGAGTCAGACATGCTCAAGCTGAGCTATAGCAAGATCACCTCACCGATCGATGGACGAGCGGGCGCCGTGCTGGTCACGCCGGGCAATCTCGTCAGCGCCAACAGCGCGGGCCCGGGCCTCGTCACGATCACGCAGGTCAAGCCGATCCGCGTCGCCTTCACCTTGCCCGAACGCGAGGTACCCATGCTGCAAGCGGCGCTCACGGCCGGCAAGGTTCTCAAGGTCACCGCGAAACCCGCCGACTCGCCGCGCCCGCCGGCAGAAGGAACCCTCACCTTCGTCGATTCCAGTGTGGACATCGCTTCCGGCACCATCGCGGCCAAGGCTGCTTTCGCCAATGCCGACCTCTCGCTCTGGCCAGGCCAGTATGTCGATGTCGCAGTCGAGGCCGACAGGCTCGACAATGCCACGATCATTCCGACGGTCGCCGTGCAGGTGGGGCAGAAGGGCTCCTATGTCTATGTCATCAAGCCGGACGACACGACCGAGCTGAGGCAGGTCAGCATCGCCCTCGTCGATGGCGACAGGACGGTGATCACGGACGGTGTTGCGGCAGGCGAGCGCGTGGTCGTCGACGGCCAGATGCGGCTCAAGCCCGGAACCCGCGTCCGCGAGCGCGCTCCCCCCGGAGCGGATACCAAGCCCGCGGCAGGCAAGGAGACCATCGCCGACGGAGGTCGGTCATGAGCATCTCTGGCTTCTGCATCCGCCACCCCGTGGCGACCATCCTGATGTCGGTCTCGCTGGTCCTCGCAGGGCTCTTCGCCTATCGCTTCCTGCCGGTCGCGGCCCTGCCCCGCGCCGAATTCCCGGTGGTGAACGTCTCGGCGCAACTGCCCGGCGCCTCTCCCGACACCATGGCGACCTCGGTCGCGACGCCCTTGATCAAACAGTTCGCCACGATCGCCGGCATCGACAGCATTGCGACGACAAATTCCCAGGGCGCAACCTCGATTGCCATCCAGTTCGTACTCAATCGCAACATCGATGCCGCCGCCGCCGATGTGCAGGCCGCGATTGCGCGCGCCCAGAAGCAGCTGCCGATCGAGATGACCGCGCCGCCGAGCTATCGCAAGGTGAACCCGGCCGACGCGCCGATCATCCTGCTCGCGCTGAAGAGCGATATCATCCCGCTCTCGCAACTCGATGCTTTCGCACAGCAGGTGATCTCGCCTGCCCTGTCGACTGTCGACGGCGTTGCGCAGGTCCTGATCTTCGGCAGCCAGAAATATGCGGTGCGCATCCGCATCGACCCGACCGCGCTGGCGGCTCGCGGCATCGGCGTCGACACCTTGCAGAATGCGATCACCTCCGCCAACGACAATTCTCCGGTCGGCACGGTGCAGAACGACCGGCAGCAGCTGACGATCCAGGCCAGCACACAGCTCGCAAATGCAGCCCAGTTCGCCGATGTCATCATCGCCACGCGCAACGGCAAGCCCGTGCGCCTCGGCGATGTCGCGAAGGTGATCGACTCGGTCGAGAATACGCAGACAGCCAGCACCTATGACGGCATGCCGGCCGTCGTGCTCGCAGTGCAGCGCCAGCCCGATGCCAACACCGTCGACGTCGTCGACAGGGTCAAGGCCATGCTGCCGGCGTTCCGCGAGCAGTTGCCGGCGGCAGCGCAACTGGCGCAGCTCAATGACCGCTCGACCTCGATCCGCGCCGCGGTCGAGGATGTTCAGTTCACGCTGGGGCTGACCATCGTTCTGGTCATCATGGTGATCTTCGTCTTCCTGAGAAGGCTCACCGCGACCCTGATCCCGGCAGTTGCCGTGCCGATCTCGATCATATCAACGCTCGCGGCGATGTATGTGCTCGGCTTCTCCATCGACAACATCTCGCTGCTTGGCCTGACGCTCTCGGTCGGCCTCGTCGTCGACGACGCCATCGTCATGCTCGAGAACATCGTGCGGCACATGGAAGAGGATGGGCTCTCAGCCTTTGACGCAGCTCTCAAGGGCTCGCGCGAAATCGGCTTCACCATCATCTCGATCTCGCTCTCGCTTGTCGCGGTCTTCATCCCCGTGCTGTTGATGGGTGGTGTCATTGGCCGGATCTTCAACGAGTTCGCGGTGGTCGTCACCGTCGCGATCCTCGCCTCGGCCTTCGTGTCCCTGACAC
>NZ_JBFTZN010000051.1:0-36371 GCF_056406775.1 Allobosea sp. P1_A7 | reverse complement strand
CCGAAGCGCAACGCGAATACGGGCTGACGCCGGACGACGTGCATGACAGCTTCAACCTGTTCATGTGCACGGAGATCACCGAAAACGGATCGGCAACGATCACGCGACAGGCTTCGCGGGCCGGCGACTATGTCGATCTCCTGGCTCTGATGGATGTTCTGGCTGTGCCGAATGTCTGCGGCGCCGATATCATGCGCACGAGCAATTTCGCGCTGAAGCCGGTCGAGGTGATCATTCTCGAATCGACGGAGGAGGATCTCGCGCGGGTTCCGCGCACGCCGATCCTGTCCAGCCAGCGCACGCCGCGCGACTTCAGGAATCCGACGATCAAGGCCGACCGGGAACTGAGCCGCGATCCGGCCTACAAGCCGGAATTCACCAATGTCCCGTTGCAGCAGGTCCGGATCGAGATCGATCTGACGGAGGAGGATGTCGCACGCCTCGAAGTACTGCGCCATGCTGTGCACGGCGACGACGACGGGGCGGCGCTGCGCGACATCGTCTTCTCCTGGTGGGAGGCGCGCTTCCTGGCTGCGAAGAGCGGCGCTCCTGCTGTCGACGGAGCATAGGATGCAGGTCGCACCAACGGGTTCTCTGCTCATCAGGCAGGTCCGCCTCTGGCGAGGCCGGGGCCTCCCTCTCTCGCCGCCCCAGGATATCCTGATCCGGAACGGCACGATTGCTGCGACGGGCGACGAACTTGCAGCGCCCGAAGGGAGCGCCGTGGAGGATGGCTGCGGCAGGATCGTCATCCCCGGACTCGTCGAAGCCCACACGCATCTGGGCTATTCCTTGCTTGGGCTGCCCTGGTTCCGAAACGAGGTCGGCCCGGCCCTGGCCGACAAGATCCAGGCGGAGAAGGATGAACTGCGCCGGCGAGGGATCGACCCGGAATTGCAGTCGACGCGCCAGCTTGTCCGGTCGGCGGAATTGGGGTCGACCCTGCTTCGCGGCCATGTCGCGATCGACACCGATGTCGGCCTGTCGCCGCTGGAGGGCGTGCTCAGATCACGGGACGCATGCCGCGGGACGATCGAGGTGCAGACCGTTGCCTTTCCGCAGGCGGGCCTGCTCTCGCGGCCCGGCACCCTCGAGCTGATGGAGGAGGCCCTCCGCATCGGCGCGGATATCGTCGGCGGCCTCGACCCCAGCCAGATCGACCGTGATCCGCGCGGCAGCCTGGACATGACATTCGGCCTTGCCGAGCGTTCAGCCAAGCCGATCGATATCCATCTGCACGAACCTGGAGAGCTCGGAGCCTTCAGTGTTGAACTGATCCTCGAGCGCACGCGGGCGCTCGGCCTTCAGGGGCGCGTGATGATCAGCCACGCCTTCTGCCTGGGCGATATCGGACCGGCTCATGCCGGTCGTCTCGGCGAGATGCTGGCGCGCGAGCAGGTCGCGATCATGACGACGGCGCCCCTTGCCAGGGCGTGCCCGAGCCTTGCTCTGCTGRCTTCGCTCGGCGTCATCGTCTGTTCCGGTTCGGACGGCGTCCGCGACACATGGGGCCCCTTCAATAATGCCGACATGCTGGAACGCGCGATGCTGGTCGCTCAGCGCAACGGCTTTCGCCGCGACGACGATCTCGAGCTGGCGCTTGACAGCTGCACCTTCGGCGGGGCGCTGGCCCTGGGCGTCGCAGATTACGGACTGCATGACGGAGCACGGGCCGATCTCGTTCTCCTGACGGGCGAGACGCTCGCCGACGCAATCGTCTCGCGCGCGCCGAACCGGACGGTTGTCAGGCAGGGCAGGGTGATCGCGCGCCACAGCGAGATCACGGCCGCTGCTGCTGCGTAGAGCGGTTTCGGCCTCGTCACGAGCGCGGCGGCGCATCTCCCTGCTGGCGCCGCCGTCCTCGGCGAGCGCCTGCCCGGAGATCGCGGATACTAGCGCCGCGCGTTGAAGCTGCGGTAGGCATCTGCCGCGGATGGAAGCGGCCAGTCGGCGTAGAAGGCGCGCAGATGCGGGTCGAGCGCCTTGACGAAGGCGCGCCGTGCCGTCTCGGCCTCGCTCGGGGGGCGCTGCATGGCCGCTTCGATCTCGCTGAGCAGCTTTTCCTTGTCGATCGTGGCGATGCGCCCGTCGCGCAGCACGTGGCGCCCGTCGATCAGCACATCGCGGATCATCCCCGTTCTGGCGCGCTGCACCAGCGCCGAGACGATCTCGGCGTCGGGATCGAGATAGGGCTGCGCCAGCTGTTCCCAGTCGATCACGACGATATCGGCCGCACGCCCGGGCTCGAGCCGGCCGACCAGGCCGGCAAAGCCCGTCGTCGCCGCGCCGTGCTCGCTGGCCATCCGGAAGATGCGCGCCTCGGAAAGCGGTTCGTAGGCATGGCCTGGCGTGCGCTGCAGGTTCCAGGCGAGGCGCATCTCCTGCAGCATGTCGCGGTCGTCATTGATGCCGGCCTGGTCGATGCCGAGCGCGACCGGAATGCCGGCCCGGTCGAACTCCTTGACGGGCGCGATGCCGCTGCGCAGCCGCAGCCCGGAGCTTGCATTGTGGCAGACGCAGGTGCCGCTCTCGGCGAGCAGCGCGATATCGGCGTCGCTGCACCAGATGCCGTGGCCGATCGTCATGCGCGGGCCCAGCAGCCCGAGATCGGCGAGGTGGCGGACGGCGGAGCCGTCGGTGTCCATCTCGGCGAACCGGCGCTGATACGGCGTCTCCAGCAGATGCATATGCAGCCCCACATCATGGCGCTGGGCGAGGTCGCGCTGCGCGATCAGGCTCTCGCGCGTGCACCATTGCAGGTTGGACGGCGCCAGCTGGACCCGGCTCATGCCATCGGCGGGTTGGCCCCAGCGTTCCGCCAGGGCTTCGAAATGCTCCGTCAATGTCTCGACCAAGGTCTGGGCCGTTGCCAGGATCGCCGCGAGCTGTTCGCGGAGCGGCGACGGCAGGCTTGCGAGAAAAGTCTCGTCGGCCCCGTAGACGATCCTGTTCCGGTCGCGCCACATGAAGGAGAAGGACGCCCGCATCCCGATCTCGGCATAGGCCCGCATGATCGCGTCCGGCGCATCGAGCCAGCGCGCGCGCGGGCCGACCGGTCCGCCATGCAGATGCTGGACGGTGGTCACGCCCGACTCGATCATCTCGATCGCGGAGTAGAGCGTGTCGAGATAGGGGTCGAGCCCGCGCCAGCCGAGAAAGCGCGGCAGCCAGAGTTCCAGCGGCAGGAACGGCGTGCCGTGCTGGAGCGGCGTCAGCCCGGTATGGTGATGGGCGTTGACCAGCCCGGGCATGACGAGATCGGTCGGCCGTCCGATGCATGCGGCGCCGGGATGGCGGGCGATCAGCTCAGAGGCCGGCCCGATCTCGGCGATGCGGCCAGCTTCGATGAGCAGGGCGCCGTCGGTGATGATCCGGGCGCGGTCGTCGCCGTCGACGCCGCACAGGACATGGCGGCCCCGTACGATCGTGCTCTGCGTGCTCGCAGGGTTCTCGTTCAAGCGGTTCAGCCCTTGCGAAAGGCGCGGCACTCGTCCGCTCGCCAGCCGATTTCGATCCGGGCGCCGCGCGCGAGCTCCTGGGGCAAGCGCATCGGATCGGCCTTCGCGATCAGCTCCTGCCCGCCGAGCTGGAAGACGACGCGGGTCGCCTCGCCGAGATAGACCAGCCGTTCGACCTCGAGCACATATTTGTTCTCGGTCTCTCCCGGCGTCAGGGCGATCCGTTCCGGGCGCAGGCACAGCACCGCCTCGTCCCCGATCGCGAGCGCATCGATGGACTGCGCCACCACCTCGACCCCGTCGGCGAGGCGCACGGTGACCGTCGCATCGCTGCGGCCCACGACGACGCCGTCGAGACTGTTGTTCTCGCCGACGAAGCCCGCGACGAAGGCATTGGCCGGGCTCTCGTAGAGTTCCTCCGGCGTCGCGAGCTGCTGGATCCTGCCCTGGTCGAACACGGCGATCCGGTCCGACATGGTCAGGGCCTCTTCCTGATCATGCGTCACATAGACCATGGTGACGCCGAGCCGTTCGTGGATCTGCTTCAGTTCGTACTGCATGCGCTCGCGCAACTGCTTGTCGAGCGCGCCCAGCGGTTCGTCGAGCAGGATCAGCTCGGGCTCGAAGACGAGCGCGCGGGCCAGCGCGACACGCTGCTGCTGGCCGCCGGAAAGCTGCGCCGGCATGCGCTTGCCGAACGCCCCGAGCTTGACCATGTCGAGCGCAGTCGCCACCCGCCGCGCGATTTCCGGTTCGGATAGCTTTCGCGCCCGCAGGGGGTAGGCGACATTGTCGGCCACCGTCATGTGCGGAAACAGCGCATAGTTCTGGAAGACCATGCCGATCCCGCGCTTGTAGGGCGGCAGTGCGGTGATGTCGCGGCCCTGCAAGGTGATGCTGCCATTGGTCGGCGTCTCGAAGCCGGCCAGCATCATCAGGCTCGTCGTCTTGCCCGAGCCTGAGGGGCCGAGCAGCGTGAGGAATTCGCCCCGGGCAATGTCGAGGGACAGGTCCTTCACGACGAGGACCTGGCCGTCATAGCTCTTCTGGACATGCGAGAAGCTGACGAGCGGCGCGCTGGGGACAGGCGCGTCGCGATGTGCGGTTGCGGTGAGGGTCATGGCCTACTCCGTCCAGGCGCGCAGGGAGGGCGGGAAGCGCTCAGCCGCGCTGCGGCCGAGGATGTCATGTGCGGCGTGACCGTCCCAGACGGCCCGGCTCGAACGGGCGGCCGCGTCGATGATCTCGTCCTCGTCGGCGACCAGCAGCCGCTTGCCCTCGACGAGCAGGCGGCCAGCAACGATCACGCTGTCGATCATCTCCGGGGTCGCCAGATGCACGATCGCCCTGACCGGGTCGGGATTGGGGCCGAAGGTGAGCGAGCGCGGGTCGATGACGACGAGATCGGCCTTGGCGCCGGGCGCGATCCGCCCGAGATCGGGGCGTCCCAGCGCCTGCGCGCCGGCAAGGTTGCTCGCGGAGAAGACGCTTTCTGCCGGCGCCTCCTCATGATTGTTGTCGGCGAATTTGTTCATCAGCGACGCCATCCGCATCTCCGAGAACATGTCGAGCGGATAAGTATCGGTGCCGAGCGCGACATTGATGCCGGCCCGGCGATAGCGGGAGAAACTCTCGAGAGCGAGCCCGCGCCGGGAAAAGGCGACCGGGGAATGCGCGACATTGACCTTGGCCGCGCCGAGGATCGCGATGTCGTCCTCGAGCGGATAGCCGACCGCACGGTGCGAGGCGATATAGACGCAATGCGCCAGGATGGTTGCTTCGTCGAGCAGGCCTTCCTCGGCCAGGCACTGGACCGGGGTCTTGCCCGTCGCACCCATCGTCTCGAAGAACTCGCGGTGCTGCTCGACGAAATGCAGGGTGAAGGGCACGCCGAGCCCGCGCGCCACCTGCTTCGCCTCGCGCCTCAGCGCCGGAGTCGAGACATAATATTCGTCGAGCGCGATCACGCCGGACAGCCGGCCGTCGAGAGCGCCGCGATGCGTCTCGATGAAACGGGCGCTGGCTTCCAGCGATTTCAGGCCTGCGGCATCATCGAGTTCGCGCACGACCCGTCCGTCATCCTCGAGCCAGTAGCGACCACCGGCGACGATCGGTGCCCAGACGAGCCTGATGCCGAATTCCTGCGCCACCTCCAGCATCAGCTCGCCGTCGCGCGGCCCGGCCGGGGCAAAGGCGAGGACGGTGGTGACGCCCTGCCGAAGCAGCGTGGCGAAGCCATAGCGCAGCGAGGCGCGCGCATCCTGCGGAGCGAGGAAGCCGGGGCGGCCGGAGCGGCTCGCCGGCAGGAAATGCAGGAAGCTCGAGCGGATGAAGTCGCGCCGGCCGCTGTCGATCAGCTGTCGCGGGCCTTCATGCGCGCCGATATGGGCATGCGTGCTGATCTGGCCAGGAATGACGATCCTCCCGCGCGCATCGATGCGCCGCTTCGCCTCTCCGGCAAAGCCCGGTCCGACGGCGACGATCTCGTCTCCGGAGATGGCGATGGTGCCGCCCTCGAGATAGCGGTGCTCCTGTCCGTCGAAGGCGATGACGGTTCCACCTTCGATCAGCAGGTCTACGGTAGCGGCGGGCATCAGGCGGTCTCCAAGGGGTTTCGCAAGCGTTGCGAGCGGGCGCGCAGCCACTCCATGACCAGCATCAGCAGCACCGAGACGACGAGGAGCACCACGGCCGCTGCCGTGATCGTCGGCGAGATATTCTCGCTGACGCCGCTGAAGATCTGGCGCGGCAGGGTCCGCTGCTGCGGGCTGGTGAGGAACAGGGCGATCACGAGCTCGTCGAATGAGGTGACGAAGGCGAAGACGGCGCCTGAGGCGACGCCCGGCGCGATGATCGGCAGCGTCACGGTGCGCAAGGTCCGCAGCGGCGAGGCGCCCAGGCTGGCCGCGGCTCGCGGCAGATTGGGGTCGAAGCTCTGCAGCGTCGCCGACACGGTGATCACGACAAAGGGCAGCGCCAGCGCGATATGGGCCAGGATGAGCCCGAGATAGGTGCCGACGAGATTGATCGACGCGAAGAAATAGAAGGCCGAGACCGCGATGATCACCACCGGAACTGCGATCGGCGTCACCAGCAGGGCGACCAGGATCGGCTTGAACCGGAAGCGGGCGCCGTGCAGGCCGAGCGCCGCCGTGGTTCCCAGCGTCGTCGCCGCGACCGTGGTGACGAGGGCGACGAAGACGCTGTTGGCGAGCGCGCCGGTCCAGAGCGGGTTGGTGAAGAACTCGCGATACCATTGCAGGGAAAGCCCCGGCAGCGGGAAGACGAGCAATTGTCCCGCGGTCAGCGACAGCGGCACGACGACGAAGATCGGCGCGATCAGGAAGACGAAGACCAGGGTCGTGAAGATCCGGGACCCGATCAGGACGGCCCGCTCGGTGGCGGGGATGTGAGTTGCAGCGGCCATGTCAGCGCACCCTGAGCCGGTCGAAGCCGACGAGCTTGCCGAGCGCGAGATAGATCGCCGCGACGACGAGCAGGAGGAGGGCGCCCAACGCCGAGGCCAGGCCCCAGTTGACCGCCGAATTGGTGAAATAGGCGATGAAATAGCCGATCATCTGGTCGCCAGGCCCACCGACGAGCGCCGGGGTGACGTAGAAGCCGACGGAGAGCACGAAGACGAGCGTTCCGCCCGCTGCCAGTCCAGGCAGCGTCAGGGGCAGGTAGACCGTGCGGAAGACCCGCAGCGGCGGCGCGCCGAGAGAAGCGGCTGCACGCAGGTGATTGCCGGAAATACCCTTCATCACGCTGTAGATCGGCAGGATCGCATAGGGCAGCAGCACATGGACCATGGCGATGAAGACGCCGGCCCGGTTGAAGATCAGCGCCAGCGGCTGGTCGATCAGGCCGAGCGCGATCAGGCTCTTGTTCACCAGCCCCTCGTTCTGCAGCAGGATGACCCAGGCGGTGCTGCGGACCAGCAGCGAGGTCCAGAACGGCACGAGCACCAGCATCAGCATCCAGCTTGCGGCGCGTGGGCCGGCCCTGCTCATCACGGCGGCGACGGGATAGCCGATCAGCAGGCACAGCGCCGTGACGCCGAGGCTGACCGTCAGCGTGCGGCCGTAGAGATCGATGAAGATGCGCTGCTCCGGCGCGACGCGGCGGATCTYGCCGTCCGGCGCCTTTTCGAGGTCGAGCGCGGTCAGCAGGTAGAAGCTCGTCAGGCGGCCCGATTGCTGGTGCAGCACGCCCCAGATCGCCGGATCCCGCCACTTCTCGTCGATGGCGAGGAAGGCTGCCTTCGTCGCGGTGTCATCCACGGCCGGCAGGCGCCGCGCCGTGCGGGTCAGCAGACCCCGGAAGCCGGGCAGCGCGTAATTCAGCCGGCGGCCGATCAGCCCGAGCGCCGGGGTGTCGCGGATTGCCCGCAGGTCCGCGGCCAGCGCCGCGAAGGCCGCTTCGTCCGGCTCGCCCTGGCCCGACCAGGCCTGCATCACCGCCGCGGTCTGCGGCAGGTAGCCGGGCACCTCGGGATTGTCGACGCTGCGGAACATGAACAGCGCCAGCGGCACCACGAAGAAGAAGGCGGTGAACAGCACGCTCGGCGCGAGCAGCGCCAGCATCCGCCAGAGATGGCGTCGCTCCGCCGCGCCGACCTGGGCGGCGAGACTGGCCGTCCGTGGCGTCGGCGCTGCTGCCAACTCATGAGATGTCGCGGCCATGCTCATCACTGGGCCACGAAGGTTGCGAAGCGCTGGCGGATGGCGTCGCCATTGTCGAGCCAGAAATTGATATAGGTCGGGCCCGCCTGCATCATGCCGTTGCGCGCCTTGGGATCGGGCAGGGCGGCGCGCCTGGCCTCGCTGAGCAGCGCATTCGCGTCGGAATTGGCCGGCGGGTTGCCGAGTTGCTCCATGTAGCGGGCCTGGGCGGGCGGCGACAGCTGATAGGCGATCAGCCTGGCCGCCGCATCCTTGCGAGGCGAGCCCTTCAGGACGCCGAAATAGATCAGCGCGTTGGTGTAGCCGGCATCCCAGACGATGCGCAGCTTGCGGTTGTTCGAGGCATTGGCGGCGTTGACACGGCCGAGCCAGCCATAGCCCATGCTGACCTCGCCGGTGAGCAGGAGCTGCATCGACTCGTCGCCGCTCTTCCACCATTTCACATGCGGCTTGATCTCGGCCAGCTTGCGGAAGGCCCGGTCGAGGCCCCCCGGCCCGGTCAACACCTTGACCACGTCGGAGGGCGCGACGCCGTCAGCCATCAGCGCGATTTCGACGGTCTGGTCGGGCTGATACATCAGCGCGCGCTTGCCGGGAAATTTCGCGACGTTCCAGAAATCGGCCCAGCTACGGGGCGCCGCATCGCCGCTGAGCTTGTCGGAATCGTAGACCAGCGTGCCGGGGGAGGCGAGATAGGGGGCACCGCAGGCACCGAAGCCGCCGACCGCTTCGAAGGCCTTCGCATCGACATAGTTCGACCAGTCGATCTTCTCCAGCAGCCCCTCTTCGCAGCCGGCCGCTTCGTTGATCGGGTTCAGGCTGATGGCATCCCAGACGAGGTTGCCGGTCTCGACCTGCGTCCTGATGCGGGCAAGTTCCTGGTTGAACGTGTCGATATTGATCTTGATGCCCGTCTCGGCGGTGAAGGGCTCGAACACGGTCTTGCGCTGGAGCTCGCCGGGCTGGCCGCCCTGGTTCGCGACCGTAAGCGACTGGGCCGTGGCGGGCTGGACGGCAAGTCCGGCAAACGCCAGCCCGATGGCGAGAATGGCCTTCGAGGTCTTCATGTCACGGCTCCCTGTGCCGGGGACGGCTGGATTACTGGGCGGCGAAGGTGATGAAGCGCTGCAGCAGCGCGTCGCCATTGTTGAGCCAGAAGTCGAGATAGAGCTGGCCGCTTTGCAGCGAGGCGAGGTGCAGGTGATTGGCCGGCAGCGTGGCGCGCTCGGCCTCGCTCATGAAGGCATAGGCTTTCGCATTGGCCGGCGCGTAGTCGATGGTCCGTGCGAAGGCCGCCTGCGGTTCTGGCGAGGAGGCGAGAGCCAGGAAATCCAGCGCGATGTCCTTTTTCCTGGTGCCCTTCATGATCGCGATCATCTGGCTGCCTGAGACATGGCCGGCGCCGAATTCGATCTTGAGCGCGCGATTGTTGGTGCGGTTGGCGATCGCGACCCGCCCGTTCCAGGCGAAGGTCATGACGACCTCGCCGGTAAGGATGTTCTGCATCGACTCGTCGCCGCTCTTCCACCATTTGATATGGGGCTTGAGCTCGGCAAGCTTCCTGAAGGCGCGGTCGACGCCGCCCGGCGCCGCGAGCACCGTCATGACCTCGGCCGGTGGCACGCCATCGGCCATCAGCGCGACCTCGAGCGTTTGCTCGGCGCGGTAGAGCAGGCCGCGCTTGCCGGGGAATTTCTTGACGTCCCAGAAATCCGCCCAGGTCCTGGGGGCCTCCCCGCCTTCATAGCGCTTGGTGTCGTAGACCAGGGAGCCGGACACGAAATTGTTCGGTAATCCGCATTGGCCGAAGCCGCCGACTGCGGCGAAGTCCTTGGGATCGACATAGCGCGCCCAGTCGATGCGCTCGATCAGGCCTTCTTCGCAGGCTGTCGCCTCGTTGATCGCGGTCAGGCTGACCACATCCCAGACAAGATTGCCCGTTTCGACCTGCGAACGGAGCTTGGCGAGTTCCTGGTTGAAGGAATCGTCGACGACGACGTGACCGGTCTTCGCCGTGAAGGGCTTGTAATAGGCGTCGCGATAACCCGCGCCGGCAGCACCGCCATTATTCGCCACCGTGATTGAACCCGCGGCCGCCGCCATGGGCAGAAGGCATGCGAAGAGCGCCAGCCCGGCAGCCAGTCCGTTCCGTACCGCCATGTCGAAGATCTCCATCCCGATCGATTGGTTGCTATATTGGTTGCGATTTTTATCGCATTGTGTCCCGTCTGGTTGATAATCCACACGTCACGATAGGCGCTGTCAATGGGGTATGTGCTCGTTATTTCTTGACATGTGGCGCAAAGCTTAGGCATCTGCTTTTCAACCAGACAAATGATTGGTTGCAATTATGACTCGCCAGCGGATGACCGATGAGATTAGATCGACGCTCGAGGAGAGCATCGAGTTGATTTTCGAGGGGACCATTCAGGACAGCGACCGCCGCCTGCCGACCGAGCGTGAACTTGCGGCGCGTCTTGGCGTGACCCGGCATGCCGTCCGGCACGCGCTGGAGCGTCTCGAGGCCCGCGGCTCACTTTGGCGCCATGTCGGCCGGGGCACCTTTCGCGGCCGGCGCACGGAGATCGAGGCGGYGACGGAAGGCACTGTGGCCAATTGCAGTCCGCGCAATATCCACGACGCGCGCAGGATGCTCGAGCCGTCGCTCGCCTCGCTCGCTGCCGTGAACGCTTCAGCCGCTCAGATCGCCGAGATCGAGGCCGCCTGCCGCCGCTGTGCGGCTGCGCGCAACATGGATGCCTACGAGGTCTTCGACGAGGGGTTTCACCGCGCGATCGCCGCTGCCTGCGGCAATCCGCTGGCGATCGAGCTGTTCGAGACCGTCAACCGGGCTCGCAAGGAGATCGTCTGGGGCGCCATGCGCCGCGCGGTGCTGCGGCCGGAGCGGCGCGCCCATTTCAGCGCCGAACACCGGCGGATCGCGGAGGCTATCGCCCGGCGCGATGCCCACGAGGCCTGGCAGGCCGTGATGACGCATATGGACACGATTTCCCAAGCCTATGACGCACTGCGCCCGGGCGAGCCTTTCATCCTCTGAACCCGATACAGGAGCCGTCAGTGCAGCAGGAAAGCGTCGACCTCGGAGTCCGCGGTCGCATTGTCACCATGGACAGGAACCGGGCCGTCATCGAGGACGGCATGGTCGTCTCGCGCGGCGGGCGTATTCTGGCAGTCGGCCCGCGCCAGGAGATCGCCTCGCGCTACCGTTGCGAGCAGGTTCTCGGCGACGAGCACGCCATCATCATGCCGGGCTTCATCGACGCCCACACCCATTGCACGCAATGTTTCGTGCGCTCGCTGACCAGCGGCGAATTGCCGATGATTCCGCGTCTTTACAGCCCGGCGCAGCGCTCGCTGAACGCCGAACAGGCCGGTACGACCGTGCGCCTGCTCGCAGCGCAGCTCCTGCGTTCCGGCATCACCACGATGTGCGAGGGCACGCTGAACCCCGCCCACGAGCCGGCAATCGTCGCCGCGATCGAGGAGACCGGCATACGCTGCGTCATGGCGCGCGGCGCCGCCGACCAGGACTTCCACCATGCCGCGCTCTACAGCCAGATCGCCGACCGCTCCTGGTACAAGGCCCGGGAGGGAGAGGCCGAGCGCGAGCTCGCCGCCACCGAGGAGTTCCTGAGACGCCATCCGCCGCGCGGCGACGGCCTGATCCGCGGCTCCGTCAACGTGTCGGCCCTGATGAATTTCTCCGAGGCCTATTTCCGCGGCGGGGCGGAGCTGGCGCGGCGGCACGATACGACGATCCAGGTCCATATCGGGCGCGACCGCGAGGAGGTCGAGTTCTGCCTGTCGGTCTTCGGCCGCAGACCCGTCGAGCGCCTGGCGGATCTCGGTGTCATCGACGAGCATCTCGTTGCCGTCCATGCGGTGCTTGCCAGCGAAAAGGAGATCGAGCTGCTGGCGCGCGGCCATGCCGGCCTGGCGCATTCCCCGGTCGAATGCGTCGCCAATCTCAACGCGATCCCGAACCTGCCGCGCTTCCGTGCGGCCGGCATCCGGGTCGCTCTCGGCTGCGACAACCAGGCCAACGACATCTTCGTCAACATGCGCGCTGCCTGGCTCATCCATGGCGTGAAATGGGGCATCGCCGGCTATGACGCGGATTTTCTCGCCGCCGGCGACATCATCGACATGGCGACGATCGAGGCCGCCTCGGTGCTCAGAATCGACGACATTGCCGGATCGCTCGAGCCCGGYAAGGCCGCCGACATCGTCGTACTGGATGGAAGCGGTCCGCATCTGATGTCGATGCAGCATCTCTCGAGCGAATTGCTGCGCTATGCCAGCCGGGCCGAGGTCACGAGCACGATCGTTGCGGGCAAGGTGCTCTATTCCAACGGTGCTTTCACGACGATCGATATCGACAGGCTTCGCGGCGAGGCACTGGCCGGCCGCGACCATGTCCGCGAGATCGTTGCCGGTCGTCGCTACAAGCCATTGCCGCAATGGTAGCTGCTGGCCGCAAAGTCAGACCCTGAAGCGGACCGGCGGGGGAGGTTGCAATCGCCGCCGCCGGCATCGGGGCGCCTGCTCGCCTTGAAGTCCTTCAGCCAGAGCATCGCGAAGCGAGCGGCGGGTTTATGACGCCAGCTGCTCGTCGCATGGATTTCCGGCGCCAGGTGATCTGCGTGCCGCATTGGGAGAAGCAGCCCCTGGCCGTGGCTGAAAATGCACTGGGAGCGGCGTGGCAACGAACCGCCCTTCAGCACAAGCCCTTGGAACGCCGTCCTATCCCATCGCCTCGCGCTGCTTCAGCAATGTGTTGAGCCGGTCCTGTTGTTCCTCGATCCGGTTCGCGATGGCCTCTTCCGCGCCCGATCCCGAGGTCGCGGTGGCTTGCTCCATCAGATCGGCGATATTCCGTCGGGCGATCGCAATCTGATCGTCGAGATCCTGCTTGGACGCGTTCTCAGGCATTGGCTGAACCTCCGGCCCTCTGCATGCCTCGATGTCAGGTTCCGGGCCGCTGGAACCCTGCTCGCGGCGCTGACGTTAGCTGATTGTGGTCCTCCGTGTGAGGCGAAATCGCGCTGGAGGAATCCGATGAGTTCAAACCCCATGCGAGCGTTCCTCTTCGGGACGGCACTGACTGCCTTGCTGTGCGCGGCTCATGCACAGGCCCAGCCGGCACCATCCCCCTCGATGGCCGGGCCGGAACACAAGGAGGGCACCGGGACTGGCTCGGGATCGTCGGGAATGGCGCCGCAGCAGGGCACTGGCAGCGGCGCGACACAGTATGCGCCGGGCGCCAATCGCCCCGAGCCGAACAGGCCGCCCTCTGCTGCCGAYAGCCAGCAGAACCGCGACTACGGCCGGGACATGAGCCCTGACGGGCAGCCTATGCACCAAAGCAACCCTGTCGGGGGCGCCACGAAGCCCAATTGATTGCCGCGCCAGCGCAACGCGTCGACTCTCGGGCGGTCCGGGACGCTGGCCTGAAGGAGGGGCATCCTCGTGCCGTCCGGTCGGCAGGGCTTGTGGTTCGTCCCTTGCAGGTGGGGAATGCGCCCGATGGGCGGCGACCCTGTTCCTGCCGGTCGGGCGCGTCGATGCCGCGCGGAGAGCGACTTGAGGCGTCCTTCCCGGATCGCGTAGAGTTGGCATGTCCGTTGCTGCTCGCGGTGGTGAATGTCGAACCCGGTCAATCTCCTGAGTGCGAAGGCCGCCCTCGACGACAATTATGTACTGGTCCTGACGACGAACTCCGTCGAGCGAACGGCGGTCGAGCGACTGTTCCAGGAACGCACGGTCGCCAGAGTTGAACATCCCCATAACGGAGCGACGCTCGGCCGGATCGGAAATCGTTTCTGTCTTCACCTGACCGGCGAAGCTGGTGCCCAGGGGGACAAATCGATCGGGCGCCTGGCGCGGTACGTCACAGGCTCGTTCCTTCCGAAGCCGGTTCTCGTGGTGATCGTCGGTTTTGCCTGGGGAAACCCGGCGAAGGTGGCCCCTGGCGAGGTCGTCATCTCCAGGGAAGTCTGGGCGATCAATCGCGTGAGAATGACGGAGCAGGGCGAGGAAAGGCTTCGCACGCCCCGCGAAAGTCCGCTCGGCGACCTGAGTGATCACGTCGAGCGGCTCCTGGAGAGGGGGCTGACCGGGGTTCGAGCGGGGATTCTCGCCTCCTGCGAAACCTATTTTAGCCAGGATGAAGCCCGGGACCGGGTCCTCGCGCAGTATCCGGAGGTGTTGGGCGGCGAGATGGAAGCCTATGACTTCGTCGCCGACCTCGGAGTGCCCTGGTTCCTCATCAAGGGGATTTCCGATGATGCCGGYAACGGGGTCAAGCGAGACCGGCAGCGCTCCGCAGCTGCGGCTGCGGCCGGCCTGCTGCTTCCTCTGATCGTTGATCTTGAGGCGCAGGGAGCCATCCCGCCGCCTGCCGAGAGCCGGGACGCAGAGCGCCTGACCGATGCGGTGATCGGTCAAGCCATACGAATTTCCCCGCCCAGCCAGGACCGCGACGCGATTACCGATCACATCAACGACACCATCGGCCCCCGAATTGTCAGGAGGCTGTCGCGCTATACCTCCGATGCGGACGCCGATGGCGGCCTTCCGGAATGCCTGGGAGTGCTCATCATGGAAATTGCGCAGAACGCGATTGTCCATGGCGGAGCCTCCCATGTGACCTGCGCCTTCACCGAAACATCCGTAACGGTGAGCGACGATGGGCGGGCGTTCGACCTGACGATGCTGGCGGGCAAGCGCGGGGGAGCCATTGCGTGGGAACACTACCGGAAGCGCTATCCCGGCAGCGACCTGATCGATTTCAGTCAGAAATTCGGTGGGCGCAGAGGTAACAATTACAGATTCGAAATGAAGAAGCTTTCCAAGGCGATACGCTATGCTCGTGAAAACTGCATGTTGGTTCGTTCCGGGAGCTACGGAAACCATCTGGGCAGTCGATTTGCGTTCAATGCCGATTGTGAATGGCTCTATTATGATGCGACTGAGCTCTATATGCGGTCCAAGAGCATAGTTGTTACGCAGGAGCTGTGTGATCTGCTCGAGGAGGGCAGGGGGCTGTTCATTGCCTGCCGCAATCAGGATCAGGTTCAGGATTTCGAGGGGGAGCTGAGCCAGTACGCTGGTCCAAATCTCAGGGTCTTTGTCTCGAGCCGCGTCTGAGCCGGGCCCCGTTCATCGGCGCACGACGCCTTGTCCCGGTGCTTATCGAAGAGCCGCTCCGCGCCGAGGGCTCGTTCCTGGTTCCTCTCCGATGCGCGGAGGTCGGTTTTCGGTCAGCGCGGTCTCGCACCGCGACGCGGTCGGGCCAAACCAGAGGCTCTCTGCGTGGCCTTCCGCTTAGGCAGCCGTTGGGATTTGCAAGGCCCGCGCGATCGATCGCGGCGAGGACACTGCCCCCGGGGGCATGTTGATCTGAGGCATCAGGCCTGACCGGCGCGCGCGGGGGACGTCTCTGAAGGCGCCCGACGAACGCAGCGGGCATGGAGGAACGATGGGCGCTGCGAGCCCGTGGCTGGCCTCTTGATCCAGGTCAATGTTGCCCTTCGAGAACTGGCCAGAATGGGGTCAGCCTCGGACGACACGCATTTCCAAACAATCAGGAGGTGGCGATGAATGATCTGTTGCTTCGTGAATATGTGCTCAACGAGCTCGAATTCGAGCCGAGCGTGAGCGCGGCCCATATCGGCGTCGCGGTCGAGAACGGCACGGTCACTCTCTCGGGACATGTTGGCAGCTATGCCGAAAAGCTGGCGGCTGAGCATATCGTGCAGAGGGTGAAGGGTGTGCGCGCGATCGCTCAGGAAATCGAGGTAAGGCTCCCAAGCGACAAGAAGACCAACGATGACGAGATCGCGCAGCGCGCGGTCGACCTCATCAGTTGGGACACGACAATCCCGGACGAGAAGGTCAAGATCAAGGTCCAGGATGGCTGGATCACGCTGACGGGCAGTGTCGACTGGTATTTCCAGCGCGATGCCGCAGAGGCCGCCTTGCGCAAGCTCTCCGGCGTCGCAGGCGTCATCAATCTGATCGCCGTCAAGCCACGTGTGGAAGCCAGCGACGTCAAGAACAGGATCGAGAGCGCGCTGAAGCGCAGCGCGGAGCTCGAGGCGGGGCAGATCCGCGTCATGGTATCGGGCGGGCGGGTAACGCTGGAAGGAAAGGTCAAGGCCTGGCACGAGCGAGGCGTCGCTGAGCGGGCGGCCTGGGCTGCACCCGGCGTCACGGCGGTCGAGGATCACCTGGCCATTGCGTGACCTGATGTCGAGCGGCGTCGCATCAATCTGAACGGCCGACATCTATGATCAGGCGACGTTGCGCTGCAGTCCCATGCAGGCAGCGGTCAAGCTGACGGGGGGCGATGGGAGAGGCCGGGCAACGTGCTGGCACCCGCGCGTCGTGCTGGACTAAACCTGCCCATCGGGGCCGCCATGGCGGTATTTTTTGGACAGGCGTGCTGCCCTTTCCGCTGCGTCAAGGATATCGCGGGCGCCTCGCGCTTTGATACAGTGCCTGCCTCGCTCGGACGGACCGGCGCAGGGCTAGGACCGTCCAAGCGGTCCGTCGCGGAGAAGCAAGCGGTCCTGGGGGATGCGACGGGTGGTGCCGCTGCCTGGCCCGTCTGGCAAGACTGCTTGGCTGAGCACATGGCGGCGGTATCTGCGATCCACCGAACGTTCCAAAGGAGATCGTCATGGCTGATCCCGCAACCAAGTTGCCGATCAAGGGCGACAAAGCAACCATGCCCGCGCAGCAGACCGGCTGGACGCCGTTCGAGAATCTCAGGCGCGAAATCGATCGACTGTTCGACGACTTCCACCCGTTCGGCTGGCGCCTTCCGGTGACGCGTTCGCCCTTCGACCTCGCGCTTCACCGCCTGTCGGGTGCCGGCTGGCCCGTCGCGCCGGCCATCGACCTCGCCGAGAAGGAGAAACAGTACGAGATCACGGCGGAGTTGCCCGGCCTTGACGAGAAGGATGTCGAAATCGGCCTCTCCGGCCGAACCTTGACGATCAAAGGGGAAAAGAAGGAGGAGAAGGAGGAGGAAAAGCAGAAGGAGTATTATATGTCCGAGCGCCGCTACGGCTCCTTCCAACGCGCTTTCCAGCTGCCTGAAGGCGTCGATGCCGACAAGATCGATGCGACGTTCAGCAAGGGCATCCTGACGGTCAGGCTGCCGAAGACGGTCGGAGCGCAGAGGGCCGAAAAGAAGATCTCGATCAAGGCGGCCTGATACCCGGCGTCGCCGCGGTTGCCCTGTCAGTGGACATCGCCATACGGCCGGGGCGGTCGAGGTCGTGTACCGATCGGGTCCTCGGCCTCGACGCGCAGACACTGCGGCGCGCTAAGCTTCGCACGTCCGGAACGGCCGCGCTTGCGCTGGCGGGCGTCTCCCTGTCGAGCGCGAAGTCTCGCGGCGATGCGTTCCTGGCGTCGGGCATGATCCTGGCGCAGCTGATCCAAGAACATTGGGAGGAACCATGTACAGCCATCTTCTGGTCCCGATCGACGGCTCTGCGCTCTCTCGGACTGCCATGCTGAGCGCCATGGAGTTTGCCCGCGACGCGAGCGCGAAGGTCACCGTGCTCACCGTCGTAGAGCCATTTCACATCTTCACGGTGTCGAGCGAGCAACTCGAGACGACACGCGAGGGGTACAGGCAGCATGCCAAGGCTGAGACAGCCGCCGTTCTGGCGGTTGCAGAGAGCGAGGCGAAGCATTTCGGTATACCCTGCGATGTGGTCCAGATCGAGAGTGACGATCCCTATCGCGAGATCATCAGGACGGCCGCACAGCGTGGCTGCGATCTGATCGCAATGGCATCTCACGGACGGCGCGGCGTCGCCGCCCTTGTTCTCGGAAGCGTGACGACGAAGGTGCTGACCCATTCGAAGATCCCGGTTCTGGTCTTCAGGTGAGGCATCTCCCGGTCGGTGGCTGTTGCGGCCAATGTCCGGTGTGGCGCGATGCACCGGCATGGGGTGCGGGCTTCTGTGCCTCGGGCGAGAAGGCAGCCGGGCGCACCGACGATGACATACGGATTGGCCTCCCAGACCGAATGGTGCGTGACGCGTTCGATTGAAGGGTGAGATCCGATGCGCTTCTCGAGCCGAACGGATGCCGGGCGCAGGCTCGCTTCGCCGCTCCTGCATTATCGCGGGCAGCATCCTGTCGTGCTGGCGCTGCCGCGCGGGGGCGTGCCGGTCGCAGCCGAGATCGCGCAGGCCCTGGCCGCGCCGCTCGACCTCGTTCTCGTTCGCAAGATCKGCCTTCCCTGGCAGCCGGAACTCGCCGTTGGTGCCGTAGTGGATGGCGGGGAGCCGATCATGGTGCGCAACGAGGCGATCATCAGGCGTGCGGCCATCGGGGAGGACGAGTTCCAGCGCATCTACGCTCGCGAACTCGCCGAGATCGACCGCAGGAGGGCTCGCTATCTCGGCGCGCGCGCCCGTGCGCTGCTCACCGGCCGGAGCGTGATCGTCGTCGACGACGGCATTGCGACCGGAGCAACAATGAGGGCCGCGCTGAGGGCCATACGCCAGCGCAGGCCTGGAAGGCTCGTTCTGGCCGTCCCCGTCGCCCCTGCGGAGGTCGTCGCGGAGCTGCGCCCCGAGGTCGATGACCTCGTTTGTCTCGACAGTCCGGAGCCCTTCGTCGCCATCAGCAGTTTTTACGGGGAGTTCGGGCAAGTCTCCGATGAAGAGGTCGTTTCGATCCTGGCGCGCTTTCCGGCCGGCGAACGGCAGGCGGGCCGCTGATCCGCCATCTCGGTCCGTTTGCCTGATCAAGGCTGCGTGCTGCTGGTTGATCCAGCGATGAACCCGCAGCAGGTGTTTTAAAGCATCGGCCCGAAAAGTGGATTGCGGTTTTCGGGAGAGCCGATGCAAACACAAAGGGTTAGATCATCGGACCGGATACGGTTTCCGGTCCGATGATCTGATGAACTGATCCTTCAAACCGGCGTCGTCCCGATCGACCGGCCGCGCCATCACGGCCACCTTGGGTTAGCTGATGCCTGCCGGACAGCGGCGCCATATCTCGGCGCCGGCAGAACCGATCGTCACCCGCACCTGGGTCTCGCCTTGAAGCACCATATCGACGGGCGCGCCGGCATCCGCCTCTCCGGGAGGCAAGGTGAAGCTGAACCTGTGCCGCGTGTAGGTCCCCGACAGCGTCAGGCCCTTGGTGGTGGTGACCGAGGGGCCCTCGATGGCGAAGCGCTGCCCATGTCCGGAACACCAGGCGCCGTCGATCGCATCGGCGCGGGCTGGGTTCACCGCCCCGACCGTTACGGCTGCGGCGGCCGCGAGAGCCAAGCAACCCCTATGCATCGGCGCTACCTCCGTGATGACTCGGTGGTGAAGAGGGGCGTTGCATCCCAGCCGTCCGCCACCATGAGGGAAGGCCATGCCAAAGTGAAGCTTGGATTGTAATTGGAATAATTCTAAACTAGATGGATGGCGCAATCCTCACATCGACCCGATCGGGATGATTCCACCATGACGACCATCACCGGTTCCGCGCCGCTTTGTCCTGCCAGCGCGCAGCCTTGCACCTGCTTTCGCCCGTTCGAGCGCTCCTGCTCGGCTAGCGCGGCCGAGCAGGCCAGGCGCGCTCCAGGCTGGTTTGGCGGCCGCGTGCCGCGCGCGCTGATGCTGTTCGGTCACGACCTCGAGACCATCGAGGTTCTGCGGATCGCGGTTGTCGCCGTCTCGGCCGTGCTGATCTGGTTTCAGGTCGTCCGACCCGTGGCAGGCTGGGATCTCGTTGGCGTCGGCGGCTTGCTGTTCGGAGCCTGGCCGATCGTCCGCGAGGCGATCGAGAACATCAAAGAGCGGCGAATGACCATGGAGCTCTCCATGTCGATCGCCATTGTGGCGGCCGCCGCGATCTCTGAATTCTTCACCGCGCTGGTCGTCACCTTCTTCGTGCTCGTGGCCGAGGAGCTGGAGCATCTGACGGTGGACCGTGGGCGGGCCGCGATCGCCAACCTGATCGACGTGATGCCGCATGAGGCGACCGTGCGCCGCGACGGCGTCATCTCGGTCATTCCCATCGACAGTATCGTGGTTGGCGACCGCGTCCTGGTCGCTCCCGGCGAGAATATTCCTGTCGACGGGCTCGTCCGGTCGGGCCTGTCCTATGTCGATCAGGCGCGGATCACCGGCGAGTCGATGCCGATCAAGCGCAGCGAAGGCGATGCCGTCTTCGCGGGCTCGATCAACCAGTCGGGTGCGCTCGATATCCAGGTCAACCGCGTCGGACGCGACACCAGCTTCGGGCGTATCATTGACGCGATCGAGAACGCGGAACAGTCCCGCGCGCCGGTCCAGCGCCTCGCCGACCAGCTCGCCGGCTATCTCGTCTACTTCTCCTTCGCCGCGGCGATCGTCACCTACCTGCTCACCGGAAACATCCGCGACACGATCTCGGTCATCATCGTCGCCGGCGCCTGCGGCGTCGCAGCCGGCACGCCCCTGGCGGTACTGGGTGGCATCGGCCGTGCCGCGCGCAACGGCGCGATCATCAAGGGTGGCGTGCACCTTGAGATGCTCGGCCGCATCGACACGATCGTGCTCGACAAGACGGGGACGCTGACCTTCGGCGAGCCGCGGGTTCTCGAGATCCATCCGGCGCCCGGCCGTAGCGAAGGGGAGTTGCTGAGGCTGGCGGCTTCGGCCGAACTGCGCTCCGAACATCCGCTGGCCAAGGCGATCGTCGCGGAAGCGCGGGCGCGCGAGATTGCGGTGCCGGAGCCCGATCGCTTCGACTACACGCTCGGTCGCGGCGTCTCGGCGCAGATTGGCGAGGATCGTATCCTGATCGGCAGCGTCAAGCTGCTGCAGGCCGATGGGATCGAGGCTCCCGCGGGTCGGGCCGGCAACGCCGTCTCGTCCGAGATCTGCGTCGCGATCAACGGCCTCTATGCGGGCTCCTTCGCAGTGGCCGACGAAGTCAGGCCGGAGGCGGCCTCTGCCATTCGCGCCCTGCATGCCTTGAAGATCCGCACCATTCTGCTGACCGGTGACAATGCCAGGGTTGCCGACAGCGTCGGGGCCAGTCTGGGCATCGACACGGTCGAGGCCGGCATGCTGCCCGAGCAGAAGCTGGAGCGCGTGCGGACCCTGGTCGCCTCCGGTGCCAAGGTCGCCATGCTGGGCGATGGCATCAATGACGCGCCGGCGCTGACGGCTGCAAGCGTCGGCATCGCGATGGGGTCCGGGACCGACGTCGCCAAGGAGAGCGCGGATATCGTGCTGCTGGCCAACGACCTGGAGCGTCTGGTCGAGACGGTTCGCATCGCCCAGCGCACGCGCGGCGTCATCTGGCAGAACTTTTCAGGCACAATCGCGGTGGATGCCCTGGGCATCGCCATGGCGGCCTTCGGCTTCCTGAATCCGTTGCTGGCCGCGTTCATCCACGTCTCGTCCGAGCTGATCTTCATCTCGAACTCCGCGCGGCTGCTGCCGGCCGGCGAAAAGCGGGTGACGGCAGCAGCCGGGAGAGAGTCTTAAGTACCGGACCGGCGCCAGCCGCGGATCCTTGGGGGAGGAACCTAGACCTGATGCCCGACGAGCGCGCCGATCGCCCAGGTCGCGGCCATCGCGATGGCGCCCCAGAACGTCACGCGCAGGGTCGGCTTGACGATGCCGGCTCCGCCGACGACGGCGCCGATCGAGCCAAGCAGGGCAAGGCAGACGAGCGAACCACCTGAGACCGCCCAGCCGATCGATCCCGCGGGCACGACGAGGGCGAGCAGCAAGGGGACGGCTGCGCCCGTTGCAAACGTGACGGCCGAAGTCAGCGCCGCCTGGACAGGCCGCGCGATCATGTGCCCGGCGAGACCAAGCTCGTCGCGTGAATGCGCTTCGAAGGCATCCCTGGCCGTCATCTGCTCCGCGACCTTGCGGGCGAGCGCCGGTTCGACGCCGCGCTCCACGTAGATCTGCGTTAGCTCGGCCAGTTCCGCCTCGGGCTGCTCGGCGAGTTCGCGCCGTTCACGCGCCATGTCCGCCTTCTCGGTGTCCGACTGGGAACTGACGGAAACATATTCGCCAGCCGCCATCGACATGGCGCCGGCGACGAGCCCGGCGACGCCCGCGACCAGCACCTCGTTGGCGCTCTTGGCCGCCGCCGCGACGCCCACGACGAGGCTTGCCGTCGAGATGATGCCGTCATTGGCACCGAGCACGGCGGCGCGAAGCCAGCCGATCCGCTCGACAAGATGATTTTCACGGTGGAGCGGATACATGGCGTCGGTCCTTGCGGTTGGCCGGGCCGCTCAGTCGAAGCGCGAACCGCGGGGCGTGACCAGGGGCAGCATACGCGAGAGCGTTGCATCCTTCAGGACGAGGTGATGGGCAATCGCCGCCAGCGCATGGACGCCAGCCAGCACCATGAAGAGATGGGCGGCCACGACATGCGCGTCCTTGAGAGTCTTTGCCAGAGCGGTGTCGAGCGCGACCGGCGATGGAATGGTGGCGAGCCAGAAGAAGTCGACGGGACGGCCCCTCATCCAGGCCGCGAAGAGCCCGATCAGGGGGATCGCCAGCATCGCCGCGTAAAGACCGAGATGTGCGATCTTCGCAGCCAGTTCCACCATCGGCGCGGCCGGCAGCGCCTCGGGTGCKGGCGTCATGCTGCGCCAGCCGATGCGCACCACCGTCAATGCGATCACGAGAAGACCAATCGACATATGGAGCGTGAGCAGCCACGGGCGGTCGCCCTTCGGGAATTCGTCGCGCACGAGCCCTATTCCGTAGGCCGCGACGACGGCGAGCGCGATGACCCAGTGAAGGCTGAYGGTGAACCTGTCGTATCGGCGTGTCGGCATCGGGAAATCCTCATGGCAGGAGCTGAAACTGAGAGCAGGGGCTGGAGAGGGGGCCTGACGGCTGGTCAGTCGTCGTCGCCATCCCGCGTGACGCGTTCGAGCGTTTCAGGATCGAATTTCGCCTTGATGCGGCGGCCGGCTTCGTCGGCCGCGCGGACCTTGTAACAGCCGTGGTCGGTCTTGATCCGCATGGTGGTCCAGCCTTCGGCCCGGAGCTTTTCGACCAGTGCCTCGCGCGGCTTCCACTCCGTCATCGGAGCAAGGCAGCGTTGGCCGGCGTAAGCGGGAGCCGTCACCCCGAAGAGGAGGCCGAGTGCGGCGGCTGGCAGGGCGCGCTTCATGAAACCTGTCCTCCACGGGTTGGGCCGATGGCCCCTTCCATCACGCCAAGCTGACACCCACCTGAACGGCGGATGCGATTGCGTTCAGCCCGCTGTCAGGTTTGTGCCACAGACGGGCGAATGGTCCCCGGAGGCTGCGGAACCCGGCATGCGTGTGCTTCTCGTCGAGGACGATCCGATCCTGGGTCCAGCGGTGCGCGACCAGGTCGCAGCCGACGGACATGGCGTGGATTGGGCGAGCCGGATTGCGGATGCCACGGAGTTCATCCGGCTTGCGAGCTACGACCTGATCCTTCTCGACCTGATGCTGCCGGACGGGCGTGGGCTCGACCTGCTCCGCGCCAGACGGCAGGCCGGCGACGCGACCCCGGTGATCGTCCTGACCGCGCGCGACCAGGTCTCCGATCGGATCGCGGGGCTGAACGCCGGGGCGGACGATTATCTCGTCAAGCCGTTCGATCTGGCGGAGCTCTCCGCACGCCTTAGCGCCGTGGCGCGCCGCTATGGCGGCAATCCCAATCCCCTGCTGCGGATCGGAGATCTGACGCTCGATCTTGCGGCGCGCACCATCGCCAGGGATGGCCGCAGCATCGCCCTGACCGCGCGCGAATGGGCCCTGTTCGACGCCTTCCTCCAGCGCCCGGCCATGCTTTGCTCCAAGGCGCTGCTCGAAGAGCGGCTCTACGCCTTCGATTCCGAGGTCGAGAGCAACACGATCGAGGTCTATGTCGGGCGTCTGCGCAAGAAGCTCGGCGCCCATGTGATCGAGACCGTGCGTGGCATGGGCTATCGTCTCGGTGCGACAGCCGTCGCAGGATCGGGCAAGGCGAGGCCATGACGAGATTCGCGTTGCCGCCCAGGGGCAGCCTGCAACGCCGGCTCGCCTTGTCCCTGACCGGCGGCGTCATGGCGCTGTGGCTCCTGGCAACGCTGGGCGCCGGCTTGCTCCTGCGCCATGAGATCGACGAGGTCTTCGACAGTGCCTTGCAGGAGGTGGTCCAGCGCGTGCTGCCGCTCGCCTATACCGAGGTTCTCAACCGCGATGCGGATGCAGAGCCCGGGCCCCAGCAGATCGCATCGGTCGGCGCACATCGCGAATACATCACCTATGTCGTGCGCGATGCGGCCGGGCGGAGCCTGCTGCAGTCGCATGACGCAGACCCGGCGCAGTTTCCGCCGAACCCCGCGCATGGCTTCAGCGACGGACCGAGTTCGCGTCTCTACACGGAGGTCGCCGTCAGCGGCACACTTGTCGTCACCGCCGCCGAGCGACCGGGCCACCGCCAGAACGCGGTGCGCGACGCCATCAAGGTGCTGGCCTGGCCGCTGCTGCTGCTTCTGCCTCTCGGCATCGCCGGAACCTGGGCGCTGGTCGCCTTCTCCCTGCGGCCGGTCGTGGCCTTCAGGCGCGAGATCGAGGCGCGCGGCGATGGTCATCTGGCGCCGGTCGCGGTCGCGGCACTGCCCTCGGAGATCGCACCGGTGGCAGAGGCCGTGAATGCGCTGATGGCGCGGATGCGGCGGCTGCTGGATGCCGAGCGCAGCTTCACCGCCAACAGCGCCCATGAATTGCGCACGCCGGTCGCTGCCGCCCTCGCGCAGACCCAGCGCCTCAGGGCCGAGCTTCCGGAGGGGCCGGCCCGCGCCCGCACGAAGGAGATCGAGACGGCGCTGCAACGGCTGGCGCGCCTGTCCGAGAAGTTGCTCCAGCTCGCCAAGGCCGAGGGGGGCGGGTTGCTTTCGGAAGTGCCCCAGGACCTCGTGCCCGTGCTCGCTCTCGTTCTGCATCACCTTGAGGACCAGGGCAGGGTCGAGCTCTCGCTGCCGGCAGAGGAGCGGTTCGTCTCGACCCTCGACATCGACGCCTTTGCGATCCTCGCGCGCAACCTGATCGAGAATGCGCTGAAACATGGCTCCCCGACCCGGGTGGTGCGGGTGAGCTTGACGCAGGACGGGAGTTTCAGTGTGACCAGCGCCGGGCCGGTGCTGTCGCAGGAGGTCCTCGACKGCATGACGCACCGCTTCACGCGCGGCACGACGATGGCCGACGGTTCGGGGCTCGGCCTCTCGATCGTGCAGACGATCATGCGCGGTGCGGAGCGGCAACCCTCGGTTGCCCCTATCGACAGGCGTGAATGGGAGCCGTTTCCGGCGATCGGGGCCCTGGAGCTCCGCTGCCTGTCACCTTCGCGCAGCGCGCGCTCGCGCAATTTCCCGATACAGCGCCTCTGGCGACACCCCGATCTCGGTCGCGATATGGCGCCAACCTCCCTTGGCCGGCAGAGGGCCGTTCCAGGCGATCCATGCGTCGAGCCTGGCCTTGACCGTCTTCAGGGAGGCTATCTCGGCATGCAGTCGTGCCCGCTGCACTTCATGAGCGAGATGGCTGGCCCAGGTTTCGGCAAGCACCGGATCATGCGCCAGGGCCTGCTTCAGATCGCGCCGCGAGACCGCCTGCGTGACAGCCGCGGTCTCGGCGCGCCCGTCACAATGATATTGCTCGGAATAGAGCGAGGCTTCGGCCAGAATGGCCCCAGGCAGCGCGCGCTGAAGGATCAGCGCGGCCCCATCATCCTGGTGCCGGATGAGATGGAGGCAGCCGGAATGGACGACATGAACCAGCCGGACGGGGTCACCGCGATGGAAAACGGCGTCCCCCGCGCAAAATTCGCATGTCTGCGTGGAAAGCCCCTTCAGGAGCGCAATTGCTGGTTCGGGCATGATCGCTATCATGTTCAGCGTCTTGGCGGCATGGCAAGCGTATTCCACACAAGGAGACCAGCATGATCCGCTCCATTGCTTTCCTCGCCTGCCTGCTTCCCGCAGCCGTGCTGGCGCAAACGCATTCCGGCCATCACGGCGGCGGAGCAACCCCTGCTGCGAGCCAGCCGATGACGCAAGACTCCGGTGGGCCTGGCCTGCGTCCGACGCAACCGGGGCAGGGGGCGTTCGCCGCGATTCAGGAGATCGTCGAAATCCTGGAACAGGACCCCAGGACCGATTGGTCCAAGGTTGACATCGAAGCGCTGCGGCAGCACCTTGCCGACATGAGCGCCGTGACATTGTCGTCCGAGGTCAAGGCCGAGGCGGTCGAAGGGGGGAGGCGGTTTACCGTCACCGGAACTCCGCCCGTGCGAGATGCCGTGCGACGCATGGTGCTCGCGCACGCCGCCACGATGAATGACCGGGAGGGTTGGCGCTTCGAGGCGGCGCCTATCGAGAACGGGGCGACCATCACGGTGCGCGTTCCCGCCAAGGATGCAGCCAAGCTCAAGGGACTGGGTTTCCTGGGCGTCATGACGCGGGGCATGCATCATCAGGAACATCATCTCATGATCGCCAGGGGTGACCGCCCACACCAGTGAGCCGCAGCGATCCGGACCAGAAGCGGTACCGGCCTTGGGACGACGACGCAGGGCTCGTCTTGCGTGCGGTCGGGGGCCTGTCGGGCTGTATCGCCTGAATATGACTGGGCTGGTTCCAGCCGATACGCTGCCGAAGTGGTTTTGTCGCCGGGCTGAACGGCGCTGCCGCCTTCGGTGCCGGGCTGGCCCTGCTGCTTTGTGCAGGCGCAGCATGGGCGTTTCGGCCCTCGCGGGCGGCAGGCTGAGCCCAATGGCCGCCCGCCGCCGATCTCTCTGTAACGTCCTTGTTTCGGTCTAGCTCCAGAAGCCTTCCTGATAGGCGCGGGGCGAGAAATCCGTCTCGTCCTGCTGCTGCTCGTGGTCCTCTTGGGGCTCGCGTTCTGTCTCGACTGTGCAGTCGGAAACGTGCCTGTCCAGCATCGAATCTCTCCTTTCAGATTGTGAGGGAGGGTGCTTAGGCAGTCCCTATATGACCATTTATGCTGCATCGCACAAGACAAAGGCGGTGCGCCCCGCATGCGTCCAGCGCGGGAACAAATCAGTTACAACCGTGTTGCTATGATTCCCCCGCAATGCGGAGTTGTTGTGTTTTGCCGCGACGCGGCCTTGAAGATTGGATCCGAGATGAACCGAAAGACCTTCCTTGCGAGCGTGCTGGGTGCGATCGCGATCGCAGGTGCAGCCGTTGCCTCTCCCACGCCCGCCAGTGCCGAAGCTTTGCCCGCTGGCCTGGCCGCCGGCCTCGACCGGCAGCCGGCCGAATACAGCATGACCGCCGCCAAGGAGCGCCGGTTGATGATGATGCAGGAAGCCAATCGCCAGCAGCGCTATGGTCGCGGCGGATATGGCCCGCGCCCCGGCTACGGGCCGCGCCCTGGCTACGGCCCGCGGCCTGGCTATGGACCACGCCCTGGTTATGGCCCCGGCTATGGCCCGCGCCCCGGCTACGGCCCGCGCCCTGGTTATGGCCCCCGTCCCGGATATTACGAACGCTGGTGATCCAAAGCCTGTCCGGACACGCATGGCCCGGCCAGGCCTGATCATCCTCCAGGGGGAATTTCCCTGTCTGCCTTGCCGATCGTGGCCCGCCGTTTCGAAGGGAATGGCGGGCCTTTCATGTCCGGGCCTTGGCTGCAGGGAGGGGGCGGGTTCGCTGCCAGCACCGTGGGATTCGTGATCGGCGTGGCACTCGGAATGCTGACATGGCGGTCGATCTGGAGGGCGAGCCTGGCCGGCTGGCAGGTTAACCGCCGAAGATTAGACAATTCCCGGCCCGGTGCCCTAAGTGTCGGGGGCGAACGACTTTAGGTTGAGGGCCTGCCTTGGAAGCTCTGGTGATTCTCGGCCTTGCCGTCATTGGCTTCCTCATCGCCATTCCCTGGGCCGCCTTCTCCTCCCTCTCGCGCGCCAATCGCGCGCTGGCCCTGGTCGCAAAGCAGCAGGAAGAGATCGACCAGCTCCGGCTTGCCCTCTCCACGCTCCGCGAAGCCCACGGCGAAACCGGTCAGGCGGAGGCCGAGGCAGAGGACGAGGCCGTCCCTGCGGAATGGCTGCATAGCGAGCTTGCCCCTGCAGAGGATCCAACCTTCACGGCCGAGGCCGTGCCGCCGACGCCACTGGAGACCGCGGCGGATCCCATGCTCGCCGCCCCGCAGCCTGCCGACGCATTCGCAGCCGACGCGCTGGCGCTGGAACAGGCCGCCGCGATGACGGAGCTGGCGCGGGACGCGGAGGCCGAGGCCCCGCCGTCGCTCGATGCCTTTGCAACGCCTGAACCTGTGCCATCCGCGCCCCGCCGCGATTTCGAGCAGGCCATCGGTTCGCGCTGGGCCGTCTGGGTCGGCGGCATTGCGCTCGCCTTCGGCGGGCTCTTCCTGGTCCGCTATTCCATCGAGGCCGGCGTCTTCGGCCCCGGCATGCGGCTGCTGATGGGCGCAGCCTTCTCCCTCATTGCAGCCGTGGCCAGCGAGTATCTCAGGCGGAGCGATCGACTTGCCCATCTCGGCGAGAGGCCGGGCGCGCTCGGCCGGCTCGGCGGGGCCAATATCCCTGCGGTTCTCGCCGGCGTCAGCGTGCTCAGCGGCTTCGGCGTCGTCTACGCGGCCCATGCGATCCACGGCTTCATCGGGCCGGCCCTGGCTTTCACGCTGATGGGACTGATCGGGCTCGCGGCGCTCGCCGCGTCCTTGCTCCACGGCCCGGTACTCGGCCTGTTCGGCCTGGTCGGTTCCTACGCGACGCCGCTGCTGGTCGCGAGCAGCGCGCCGAACTTTCCGGCGCTATCCGTGTTCCTCGCCCTCGTCACGGCCGTCGCCTTTCTCATCCATGCGTGGCAGCCGAGCCGCGTGGTGACGCTTGGCGCCATCGCCGGCCATGGCATCTGGACAGCCCTGATCGGGCTGTCCGGGGAGAGCCCGACCTGGTCATCCCTCCTGCTCGTCGTCGGGGCTGTGCTGGCGCTCGTGCTTCTGAAGGAATGGCCGAAACTGAAGGGCGGCACAGCCAGAAGCGCCTGGCCGGTCGCCGGCTTCGACGGCATCGGCCTTGCCGCGATCGCCACGCCGCTGGTCCTGTCCGGGGTGCTGTGGACTGCCGATGGCGGGCCCGTCATGCTGCATCTCGCCATCCTGACGACCGTGCTGGTCGCCAGCATCTCAGCCGTCCGGTACGGCGATCTTGCCCCGCTGGCGCCGCTCGCCGCGGCCGCCGCTTCCGGCATGGTTCTGCTCTGGCCCAACGTGCAGGGCGCCTTCGGGCTCTCGCCGGACATCGTCCTCGACATCGTCAGGCTGAGCATCACCGGCAATGCCGGGCCGGGCATCCGGTGGACGGCGGCGCTACTCGCCCTGATCGTGGGCGGCTTGCCCTTTTACGCACTGCTCCTGCGCAAGGGCGCCGGCGCCGGCGTCTTCATCATCCGCGGCTGCCTCGGCTTCGCCTCCGCGCTCGGGCCGATCTGCCTGCTGCTGGCGACGGCGCTCCGGAGCAACGGTTTCGAGCGCTCGACGGGCTTTGCGGCGCTCTCGCTTCTGCTTGCTGCCGCCCTGTTCGCCGCCTCCGAATTGCTGCTGCCGGTCGAGCGGCGCAGCACGCGCTCCCGGACAAACCCGCTGGCATTGATCGGCTCGGCCGCCTATGCCGCCGGCGGCGCGATCGCACTTGGCCTCGCCGTCGCCTTTGCCCTGCGCGAGACCTGGCTCGTCGTCGGGCTTGCGGTCGCGGCGGCCGGCGTCGCGATCATCGCCAGCCTGCGGCCGATCCCGCTTCTGCGCAGCATGTCTGCCGCCCTGGCGACAGCGGCGCTCGCGCGCCTGGTCTGGCAGCCGATCGTCTCCGACATGGGCTCCTGGCCGCTCGTCAACTGGGTCATCCCGGCCTATGCCGGGCCGGCCCTGTGCTTTGCGATCGGCGCGCTGGCGCTGCGTGGCAAGCAGGACCGGCCGCGCAGCGTCTTTGAGGCCCTGGCGGCCTTCTTCGGCGCGGCCTTCATCCTGCTCGAGATCCGGCAGTTCTTTGCCGGCCCCGAGCTCGTCCCGGACATCAGGCTGATCGCCGGCCATTATTCCGGCCTGCCGCGAAACCGCCTGTTCGAGGAGGCTGTCGCCCATGTCGTGGCGCTCGGCCTGATCGGCGCTGGACTGCAGGTCCTGGCGCGCCGCCTGGGCGGGCGCGTCTTGCGGCCGGCGGCCGATATCACGGCGGCCCTCCTGCTTCTGCTCAGCCTCGCTGGGCTCTGCGGCCTGCTCAATCCGCTCTTCGACGGCACGGCGGTGCTCGGGCCTCCGATCTTCAACCGGCTCCTTTTCTATGTCCTTGCCGGCGGCGCGCTCGGCCTGCTCGGCTTCCGGCTCGATCGCGGGCAGGCGCGCTCGCGCATCGGCGAATGCCTGACCGCCTGCGCAGCGGTGCTGGTCTCGCTTGGCGCCGTCCTGATCGTCCGGCAGGGTTTTGCCGGCCCGGAACTGGCGCCGCGCTCGGTCGAAACGGTCGGCTTCATCGAGGCAGTCATCGTGACGATCACGTTGCTCGCCCTCACTGCAGCCGCGCGCATCTGGCACGAGGCGGCGCAGAACCGCGTCACCCGTTGGGTCCTGCGCGTGCTCGCTTTCGCCGCCGTCGGCTGGGCTGCCCTGGCGCTCGGCATCGTCCGCAATCCGCTGTTCGACCAGAGCGGCGTCTCCGGCCCCATCATCTTCAACCGCATCCTCTGGGGCTATGGCGCGGTTGTGCTCGCCTTTGCCGGCGCAGCCTTCTGGTTGCGCGATGCGCGGCCCAGAATCAGCCGGGCCTTCGCGTGGACGGCATGGGCGGGCACGGCGCTCTGCGCCTTCCTGCTGCTGCGCCACGGCTTCCATGGTCCGCTGCTGGTCTCAGGCGAGCCGGTCACGCTGGCCGAGGCCGGCTGCTACGCCGCGATCGCTTTCATCATGGCCATTGCGGCGATGATCGCCGGCACGGTGACGATCCAGGGCCGCGCTGTCCCCTTGCGCCCGGAGAGCGCGGCGATCGCCTCCTGCGCCGTCTTCGCGGTTCTCTCGGGCGTCGTCGCCAATCCGCTGCTGAGCGAGGTTCCGTTGGCGGGCCTGTTCATCCTCGACAATGCCCTGGTCGGTTATCTCATGCCCGCGCTGCTTGCTTTCGCTGCGGCGCGCTGGACGCGCGAATTCGTTGCGGCGGCCCTGCCGCGACGGATCTTCGGCGGCACGGCGATCATCGGGGCGCTCGCCTATGTGCTGATCGAGGTGCGGCGCTGGTTCGTCGGCCCCGATCTCCTGGCCGACGGCATCGGTGCGACCGAACTCTACGCCTATTCGGCGGCGATCCTGCTCTATGGCGTCGCGCTGCTGGCGCTCGGCTTCCGCTTGCAATCGAAGGATCTGCGTCTGGCCTCGCTTGCGGTCGTCACCATCGCGATCTGCAAGGCCTTTCTGGTCGACATGTCCGGGCTGGAAGGCCTGTTGCGGGCGCTCTCCTTCATCGGCCTCGGCGCCAGCCTGGTCGGCATCGGGCTCGCCTATCAGCGCTTGCTGCAGCGGGAGAATGCGCAGCAGGGCGCGGCGATCCGGGAAAGCGGGGCCGCAACGGAAGGGGGCTAAAGCATCAGCCCCAAAAGTGGATTGCGCTTTTTCGGAAAAGCCGATGCAAACACAAAGGATCACATCCTCGGATCGGATACGATTTCCTGTCCGATGATGTAACGCGGTTGCTGCCGCAGCCGCATTCCTGGGGAGAGCTGCGACCGTCCTCGGATCAGCCGAGAAGGCCGGTCTCGCTGAGGATGACCTTGATCGCCGCCGCTTCCTCGGCGTTGAGGGAGCGTTGCGGGCGGGCCATCGTGTTGGTGTCGATGATGCCGAGAAGCTGCATCGCCGTCTTGAACGCGCCGACGCCGGCCGAGCCGGCGCTGGTCCGGCCGAGCGAGATCCAGACCATCTCGAACAGGCGGCAGAGCCGTTCCTGCTCGTTGCGGGCCTCGTCCCATTGGCCTGCCTGAGTGAGCCGCCAGAGCTTGACGTAGCCTTTGGGGTCGACATTGGCGAGACCGGGGACCACGCCCTGGGCGCCCATCAGCGCGGCGTTGTCGACAACGATCTCGGAGCCCGTCATCGCGAAGAAATCCGGCATGTCGGCGAGATCCTGCCGGACGAAACGGAAATTGCCGTCATCGCCGCTGGAATCCTTCAGGCCGGCCACGGTGCCTTCGCGGGCGAGTGTGACGGTCGTCGCGCGCTCCAGCTTGATATGGACGCAGACGGGAATGTCGTAGGCGATCACCGGGCAGTCGACCGCCTCGCGCACATAGCGGAAATGGTCGATCGTCTCGGCCTGGTTGGTGCGGGTGTAGAAGGGGGCGGTCACGACCAGCGCATCGGCGCCGGCCGATTGAGCCGCCCTGGCGTGCTGGATGACGCGGTCGGTCGTCGGGTCGATCGCCCCGGCAAAGATCGGGACGCGGCCGTTATTGATCTTCACGGCATGCTCGATGATCCTGCGGCGCTCGTCATCGCCGTGGAAGACGACCTCGCTGGTCGATCCGAGCACGAAGAGCCCGTCGACGCCACCCTCGAGTAGATGCTCGATCACCCGGGTGAAGGAGGGGTAATCGACCCGGAAATCTCGCGTCAGCGGGGTGACGACCGGGGGAACCACACCGTGGAAACGTGCCATGGACCGAAACTTTCTCTGCGTTGATCAGGTGATGTCGGCGCGGGGATCGAAGGCGTCGCGAAGCCCGTCTCCGATGAAATTGATGGCGAGTACGGTGGCGACCAGCGCGGCGCCTGCCGGCATCCATTGCCAGGGGTGCAGTTCCAGCACGACGGTCGAGCGCGCGGCCCTCAGCATGTTGCCCCAGCTCGCTTCGGGCGGGACGATGCCCATGCCGAGAAAGGAGAGGCCGGCTTCGAGCAGGATCGCATTGGCGACCTGCACGGTGGCGTAGACCACGAGGATATCGAGCGAGTTCGGCAGGGCATGGCGCCAGAGCAGGTGCCCGAGACCGGCCCCGAAGCCGCGCGAGGCRACGACGAAATCGCGTTCGCGCAGCTCGAGCAGGCGCGCCCGCACCATGCGCGAGAGCACCGGCCAGGAGAGCAGGGAGATCACGAAGATCGTCGGCAGGATGCCCGTGCCGGTGATCGAGGCGAGCACCAGAAGCAGGATGACCGGCGGCAGAGTCATCGCGAGATCGACAAGGCGCATGATCACGCCGTCGAGGGCCCGCCCGCCGAACGCCGCAACCGCGCCGACGACGAAGCCGACGCAAAGCGAGATCGCGACCGAGACCGAGGCGATCAGCAGCGAGATCCGCCCACCCTGCAGCAGGCGGGCCAGCGTATCGCGGCCGACGCCGTCGGTGCCGAGCCAATGGGAAGCCGTCGGCCCGGAGTTCAGCGCCCGCAGATCGATGCTGTTGGGCGCATGGCGCCACCAGAGCGGGTAGGTCAGCACGGCGAGCAGGACGGGCGCCAGGATGAGCACTCCCGCGATCGCCGCGCGATTGCGAAGAAAGCGCCCGAGCGCGCGCTGGAGCGGGCTCCGGCTGCTGCCTCGCAGAGGGACCGCGCTCGCGGCGATCGGCGCATCCGCGTTCATTATCTCACCTGGATGCGCGGATCGACCACCGCATAGGCAAGGTCGGTCAGAAGGTTGACCAGGATGACGCCGGCACCGATCAGCAGCGTCGCGCCCATGATCACGGGGTAGTCGCGGGTCTCGACGGCCTTGACCATCAGGAGCCCCATGCCCGGCCAGTCAAAAACGCTTTCGATGAAGATCGCGCCGCCGATGGCGATGCCGATGGTCGAGCCGATCAGGGTGATGACGGGCAGGATGGCGTTGCGCAGGGCATGCCTGACGATGACCGCAAATTCGCCGACGCCCTTGGCACGCGCCGTGCGCAGATAATCCTGGTTCAACACCTCGATCATCGAGGAGCGCATGTAGCGCATGAACAGCGCGGAATAGACCACCGCCAGCAGGGAAGCCGGCAGGATGAGATGGGCCAGCAGGTCGGAGAGCGAGAAGGGCGCGCCCGGCGTCAGCATCCCGCCCGAGGGAGCCCAGCGCAGCACGACCGCGAAGACATAGAGGCCGAGCAGGGCGCTGAGGAAGGCCGGCGTCGAGATCGTGACGAAGGCGACCAGGCCGAGCCCGATATCGATGGCGGAGTTGCGCTTGACCGCCCCAATGACGCCAGCCGTGATGCCGAACACGATCGCCATGGCGAGGCCGCTCAGCATCAGCAGCAAGGTGGGCCCGGTGCGTTCGACCAGCAGCGGCAGCACGCGCACGCCGGCCCTGTCGATGGAGTAGCCGAGATCCCCTCCGAGCGCCGCGCTGAGCCAGGCGAAATATTGCACCGGCCAGGACCGGTCGAGGCCGAGCCGCTGGCGCAGCGCGTCCATCTCGGTCTGGCTCAGCGGCGCCAGCGGATTGACATAGGCGTCGACCGGGTCGCCGGGGGCCAGGCGCAGCAGCACGAAGACCAGGATGCTGAGCGCGATCAGCATCATCAGGCCGGCGGCGAGCCGTTTCAGATAGAAGCCAAGCATGGGTCAGTCCGTCGTCGAAGGGACGAGGGAGGGCCTTTTCGGCCCTCCCGCCGGCTCAGGGCGCGATCGACCATTTTTCCGGCGTGGCCGCGAACGGCCCGCCGCCCGGCGCCGGCGTCCAGACGAAATCCTTGAGCTTGACCGAGGCGACGCCATAGCGATTGGCGACCCACATCGTGCCCCAGGGCAGGGTCTTGTTCATGACGGCGCAGACGTCCTGGTATTTCGTCGTCGCCTTGGCCTGATCGGTCTCGGCGACGGCTGCGTTCAGCGCGGAATTGAGCTCGGGGATCTTGATCTGCAGGAAGTTCTGGCCGACGGGCGGGATCTGGCTCTCGTTCAGCCCGAGATTGAGCGTTCCGGGGTCGGGGCCGTTCTGCAGGCCGGCATAGACCAGCGGGAAATCGGCCGGGTTCGACGTTCGCGACATGGCGATGGCGTTATAGCCCGCGGGGTCCAGGGCGCGCGGCACGACATTTATGCCGACCTGGGCGAGCATGGACTGGACGGCGGCCATGACATTGGCGGTCAGCGGGTTGTTGTAATAGGTCAGCCAGGTGATCGGCTTCGTGCCGTTGATCTTGTCCCAGCCGGCTTCCTTGAGCAACTGCGTCGCCTTGGCCGGGTCGTAGGCATAGGCGTCGAGCCCCTTCGGGATCAGGCTGCCTTCGACATAGCCGCAATCGGCCTTCTTGGCGGCACCCTTGTAGAGGCTGTCGATGATCGCGTTGCGGTCGATCGCATGCATCACCGCCTGGCGGACGCGGATGTCGTTCCAGAGCGGCACCTGGTTGTTGAAGCCGATATAGTTGGCGACATAGGAGGCGCCTTCGATGACCGTGAAATCCTTGTTGCCCTTGAAGGTCGGGACGTCGTCGGACTCGATATAGGTGAACTGGATTTCGCCGGCCCGCAGCGCCGAGATCGCCGCGGCCGCATTGGCGAAATAGCGGTTGATCAGCCGGTCGACCTTGGGCTTGCCGCCGCGATAGCTCTCATGGGCGGCGAGTTCGACGAAGCGATCGGTCTCGTAGCGCACGAATTTGAACGGGCCGGTGCCGATCGGCTTCGTCGACCAGAGCACGTTCTTCGCCATGTCCTCCGGTGCGATCGCCGAAAGCGCATGCGCCGGCAGGATCATCATCTTGGTCAGGCTGACGATCAGCGCGTTGTCGGGCCTGGAGAGCCTGACGACGACCGTGCGCGGGTCCTTGACCTCAACGCTGTCGATGGCCGCCAGGCGCGCCGACAGCAGGCTCGCGGTCTTCGGGTTCTTGTTGAGCGCGATGGTGAACTTGACGTCGTCGGCCGTGAAGGCCTGGCCGTCATGCCAGGTCTCCTGCGCCAGCTTGAACGTGTAGCTCAGCTTGTCGTCGCTGATCTCCCAGCTCGTCGCCAGGGCCGGCACGAGCTTGGTCAAGCCGGCATCATAGGTCACCAGCGGCTCGAAATAGGTGCTCAGCCAAGTGTAGCCGGCCGGCGCCGTCATCGGGTTGAAATTGCCCTGCAGGCCGCCGGGGCCGACATCGAAGCCGCCGGTGATCGTCTTCATCTGGGCGATGGCYGGCGTCATCATCGTGCCGGCCAGCAACGCGGCGCCGATCAGCGCCCTACGATACGTCC